>JAYTCN010000455.1:0-2885 GCA_043736475.1 Paracoccaceae bacterium | reverse complement strand
ATTTCGAGGTTGAAGTTGTCGACACCGACATAGCTGCCCCAGCGCTTGCAGACATTGACGAGGCGGATTTGCGCCATGATTTACCCTTTCACGGCGCCGGCGGTCAGGCCGGATACAATCTGCCGCTGGAAGAAAAGAACGAGGATGAACAGCGGCACGGTGGCCGAGACGACGGCGGCGACGGCGAACATGACGTTGCCCACATTCTGGATCGAGCCGAGGAAGGAGGCGATCTTGGGGATCATGGTCTGGTTCTCTTGCCGCAGCAGCATCGAGGTGACGGCGAAGTCGTTGTAGCCCAAGAGGAAGCTGAACAGGCCGGTGGTGATGACGCCGGGCCACATCACCGGGATGATGACCAGGCGGAAGGCCTGAAACCGTGTGCAGCCATCGACCATGGCGCTTTCGTCCAGATCTTTCGGGATCGACAGGAAAAAGCTGTGCAGCATCCACAGGGTGAAGGGCTGGTTGATCGCGACCAGCACGATGATCGTCGTCGGCAGGAAGCCCCAGATGTTCAGCTGAAAGAACGGCAGCAGGTAGCCGGAGACCAGCGTGATATGCGGCATGGCGCGGAACACCAGCGCCGCGATCAGGATCCAGAAGGCATAGCGGCGGCCCGACCGTGCCAGCGCATAGCCGCCCAGCGTGCCGACGATCAGCGAAATGCAGGTGACAGACAAAGTGACGATCAGGGTGTTGATGACCGGGATCCAGAACTGGTTCTTGATCCAGGCGCCCTCGTAGCCGCCCAGCGTGAACGGCCCGCCGGTTTGCTGGGTGGTCCGCACCCCTTCGATGGCGAACCACCACGATTGGCGCGAAAAGAAGTCGGCCTCGACCTTGAAGCTGCCCCAGACCGTCCAGGCGAAGGGGAACACGGCAGCCAGCAGCCACAGGGTCAGGAAGGCAGTGGTCAGGGATTTGAGGGCGAGGGGCTGGCGGTTCATGTCACACCACCTTCCGGTTGAAATCGCGCCATGTCCGAACCAGCACCGGGGCCAGCAGGATCAGCACGCCGATGATGGTGATGACCGATGTTGCCGCGGCAGAACCGAATTGCTGCGAATCCGCGCTGACCAGATCGTTGTAGACCAGCCAGGACAGCGAGGTGGCGTTGGCCTCGGCCGAAAAGCCGACGATGGGTTCGAAGACCCGGAAATTGTCCATCAACTGCACCAGCACCACAAAGGTTGCCAGCGGAACGAGGTGGGGCATGATGACGAACCGGGTGATCTGCCAGCGGTTCGCACCGTCGATCCGCGCCGATTCCACGGTGTCTTGCGGCACGGTCTGCAGCCCGGCGTAGAAGATCACAAAGGAAAATGGTCCGTTCGTCCAAATTCCATAGGTCAGGATCACCAGCCATGTCAGCACCGGCGAGGCGCGCAGCGACAGGCCCGGATCGCCGGTCAGCCATTGCAGCGTTGCGCCAAATATCCCCGCCGGATTGAACATCCACGCCAGGATCAGCGAGCCGACCAGGGGCGTGATGATCATCGGCAGGATCGAGACGAAAATCGCCGGGCCTTTCAGCAGTTTCGGCAGGGTGTTGACCGCCAGTGCGATCACAAAGCCGAGGACCATCGCCAGCGGCGTCACGACAAAGCAATAGGTCAGGGTGAAGGCCAGCGCCCGATAGAACGGCAGGTTCATCACGCGCGCGGCGACGTCCCGCAGCCCGGCGTTCTGGCCAAAAATCTCGCCCAGTTCGGCCACCGCCAGGTGATTGCGGTTCAGATAATTGGAAAAACCCGAGAACCGGCCCATCGGGCGTTCGGACTTCAACGCGGCCATCGCCTCGGCATCGACCTTGGTGGACTTGGTGCAGCCGAAGGGGTCGCAATTTTCCACGATGGTCAGGATCGCCGGATGTTCGACGAACAGAGACTGCACGGCCACCGACACGATCGGCAGCGAGATGAACAGCAGCATCGCCAGGATCGAGGGGAAGATGAAGGCAAAGAAGGTGCGATGCGGCATCGGGGCGATCCGTTCGGTCAGGATGGGCCGGGGGACGCGCGGCGTCCTGCCCTTTGTTTGGAGCAATCGCGGCGGTACGCAAGAGAAAGCTGCCCGGCCGCAAAGGGCGCGGCCGGGCAAGCCGGGAGGAGACTTACTTCAGAAAGCCGCCTTCTATGGCAGCGGCGTCATAGGCGGCCTTCACATCGGCAAGCGCCTGATCGGCGTCTTCCTTGCCGGCGATGAAATCGGCCAGTTCGGCCGACAGCGCGGTGTGCAGCAAGCCCAGATAGGGCACCATCGGATAGGCGCGCGCGCCGCCGGTGGCATTGCCGATCACGCCCACGGCCGCCGGGCCGGGGGTATAGCCCGCCACCAGCCAGGTCGCGGCATCGGGATTGGCGGCGATGGTTTCCGGGCTGATCCCATGGACCATGGCCTGGAACGAAGCCGCCGCATCCTCATCCGAGATGTTCTTGGCAATGGTGAAGCCGTCCCACCACAGGGCAGCCGCCGGGATCGTGCCACCGCCGATGGTCGGGGCCGCGGCAAAGCCGGTGTTGGCGGCGATTTCCGGGTTGGCCTTGGCCGGATCAATCGCGGCACCCGCCAAAGAGCCCCACTGGTTCATCAGCGCCACCGAGCCCGCATCCCAGATCTTGTTCAACTCGTTGGCGTCATAGGTCAGGTAATCGGGGTTCATGAACTTGGTCATGGCCAGCATGGTCGCAAGCACGAGACGGCCGTTGTCATTGTCGATGGCCAGATCTGCCGAGCCGTCAGCGAAGAAGTTGCCACCGGTTCCCAGATACATGTTCACGAATTCCGCTGCCAGATCCCAGCCGGGCTTGTCGGACGCGGCCAGCGGATAGTCCAGAAGGCCCTTGTCCTTGATGATCTGCGCGTCGGCTAGGATTTCCTCG
>JAYTCN010000454.1:0-2892 GCA_043736475.1 Paracoccaceae bacterium | reverse complement strand
CAGAGCGCCGGAACAATTCCATCGCGCCCAGCGTCAACCCGTATAACTGGCAAGACCATATCCATTCCAAGAACCAGCCGGAAAATCTGGCGTTTCTCAGACGATTCCGCGCGGAACTGGAGCCGTATGGCGCGGCCGCCGTGGGCGAGGTCGGCGATGCGCAGCGCGGCCTTGAGATCATGGCCGACTATACCAGCGGCGGTGACAAGGTGCAGATGTGCTATCCGTTCGAACTGCTACAGCCCAGCCGCGCGACGGCAGCCTTGTTGCAAGCGGCGTTCGACCGGTTGGCACAGGCCGCCCCCGATGCCTGGCCCTGCTGGTCCTATTCCAATCACGACACCATTCGGCATGTTACCAGATGGGGACTTTCTGACGCCGCAACAAGGGCTTATGTGACGTTGCTGATGTGCCTGCGCGGTTCAGTCTGCCTGTACCAAGGTGAGGAGCTGGGTCTGTCCGAAGCAGATGTCGCCTTTGAGGACTTGCAGGATCCCTATGGCATCCAGTTCTGGCCCGAGTTCAAGGGCCGCGACGGGGCCCGCACACCGATGGTCTGGACCAATTCAAATCAGAACGGCGGGTTCAGCACCGGAAAGACCTGGTTGCCGGTGTCACCGGTGCATCTGACGCAATCCGTGGCCGCACAGGACGCGGACGCGGGATCGATGTTGCACCATTACCGCGCGGCCATTGCCCTGCGGCATGCGCATCCGGCGCTGAGTATCGGTGACAATCTGGGCGTGAAGGCGACGGGCGAGGTTGTGCATTTCGTCCGCAGCAGTGAACGCGAAACCGTGTTCGTGGCCGTTAACCTGAGCGACACGCCCGCCACCATCAACGTGCCTGATGGGCAGTGGGCGCGGATTGGTGCGGACCTTGGGTCTGCCGCCTTCGGTGCCGGGCCAGTTTCCCTGGCTCCGTGGCAAGCCTGCCTTGGGCTGAAAACCTAATACGGCGCATCTTCGAGCGTTCCATCCGCGCTCATCTGTGCATAAAGCAGCCCCTCGCGCAGACCCCGGTCGGCGACGGACAGCCGGTCGGTGGGCCACAGCCGCATCAGGGCTTGCAGGATCGCGGCCCCCGACATGATCAGCGCCTGCCGGTCGCGGCCAATGCGCGGATCGGTGCGCCGTCCCTCTGGCCCAAGTGACAGGTAATCACGGATCACCGCGTCGATCTGGTCGCTGGTCATCCGCAGCCCATCGACCTTGGTCCGGTCATAGCGTTTCAGGCCCAGATGCGACGCGGCAACTGTGGTCACTGTGCCAGAAGTGCCGATGATCTGGAATCCCTTGCGGGCCTGCACCGCAGCACTGGGGGCAAAGGCGGACAGGTTTTCTTCGAAAAACCAGCTCATCAATGCAAAACGGGCGGCATCGTCCTGCACATCCTGAAACTGGTCGCGCAAGGTGGCCACGCCCAAGGGCACGGAAATCCAGTCAACGACCTTGGCCGCCGCAAAGGGGCCCGGGTCCTGACGGAACCCGCCATGCAGCCGCATGATCGCGCGGGGGCGTTCCCGGGGTGGCACATTTGTCAGGTCGATCCAGACCAGTTCGGTCGACCCGCCACCGATATCGACGACCAACAATTGTTCCGTCCGGATCGATACCAGTGGGGCGCAGGAAATGACGGCAAGTCGCGCCTCTTCCTCGGGCTGGATGATTTCAAGCGACAATCCGGTCTCGCGCTTGACTTGGGCGAGGAATGACGCGCCATTGCGGGCCCTGCGGCAGGCTTCAGTCGCGACAAGCCGCATCCGGGTCACCTGATGGCGCACCAGTTTTTGGCGGCAGATCCGCAATGCGTTGATCGTACGGGCCATCGAGGCCCGGCTAAGTCTTCCTGTGCTTTCAAGCCCTTGGCCCAGTTGGACCGACTTGGAAAAGCTATCAATCACATGAAACTGGCTGCCCTTGGGTTGGGCAATCAGCATGCGGCAACTATTCGTACCCAAATCAAGTGCCGCATACAGCGTCGCCGGATCGGGCATTTCGGGCGCGGGGCTATCGACCGCTTGTGGGAACGCGCCCGCACCGTTGGGACGCCTGGGCGTCATCTGCACGCCCTCCATTTTCGAGTTGTCCCAAACCTAGGCAGGACAAGGCCCCGGCGCAAGCGCTGTGATGCGCACGACCGCGTGCAATCTCACAAAAGTACTGCATCAGGATCATGCAGAATATGGCCCTCGCCGCCGCCGCCGGACTGCGACATAAGCGCAAATGCGACAGACCCCGTCGCGGACCAGCTGTGCGATGTCGAAATCCGACCCTGCCGCAACCCGCCCCCCGCGTAAAAGCAGGGCAACAAGGATGAGGAATCAGATGCCCGACGTCACCATCGTCTACTGGCGCGACATCCCGGCGCAGGTGATCGTCGGGTCCGGGCGAAAGGCCGCGAAAGTGCAATTGTCTGAACGGTTTGAACAGGCGATTGACCGCGCCGCGATGAAATCGGGGGCGGCTGGAACCGATGAATATCTGGCCGAATGGCGCAAAGCCCCACCCTATGTGGTCGAGGGCGACCAGGCAGATGTGGCCGCGTCCGAGGCCGCGAGGATCGAGGCGGATTACGACAGGACCCGCCTGCTGGCGCTGATTGAAAACGACGGCCGGGCGTGACGGACACGGCTGTGCTGACCCCCGCCCAACTGCCAACCCGCCTTAAGGAGGCTATGATGTCGCTACTGCCCTTTCTGAAACGCAAAGCGGCCCCGGTGAGCCCCAGCGCCACTTTGGAATCCTTTCTGGGCGGCTATTCCATCGAAGTCATGCCGCGCACGGCCGAAAAGGTGGAGGATTTCAAAGCCCTGCTGCCGCGCGGCACCCGCGTCTACATTGCTCATATCGAAGGCACGCCGATCGGGGATATGGTCGCCACTGCCAAGCG
>JAYTCN010000453.1:0-2903 GCA_043736475.1 Paracoccaceae bacterium | reverse complement strand
CGCTGGATTACCTGTGGCAGCGCCAAAGCCTGATCCGGCGCAACCGGATGTCACGCCAGGACATGATGGATGAGGCCAAACAGTCCGACGGCGATCCCCACATGAAGGCGCAGCGGCGCCAGCGGGGCCAGGAAATTGCGCTGAACCGCATGATGCTGGATGTGCCGAAAGCCGATGTGGTGATCGTCAACCCGACCCACTATGCGGTCGCCCTGACCTGGAAAAGGGATTCAAAAAATGCGCCGGTGTGTGTGGCCAAGGGAATTGACGCCGTCGCCACCAGAATCAGGGAAACCGCGTCTGCCGCCGGAGTCCCAATCCATCAAGATGCCGCGACAGCACGATCCTTGCATGCCTTGGTCGAAATCGGGCAGGAAATCCGGACCAGTCACTACCGGCCCGTTGCGGCTGCAATCAGATTTTCTGAAAAGATGCGCAAAGTTGCGCGGCAAAGGCAGCAACCGTGAACAATTCCCAGTATCAAAAATTGGCCAAGCTTACGCAAGCCCTTCTGAAGAAGGATGTTGCTGTCCAAGTGGCGTGCCTGACACGCCTTCGGCACCTCGACGCGGCTTTGTCGGAACTTCGGAACGGCAATACCGACTATTCAGCAGGCGAATTTGTGGCACGAGATTTCGTACAGTTGGAAAAGTACGCCCGCTGGAAAGCCATCAAAATGCGGGAAATGATACTGACGCGCGAAACCGTTGGCGAAGAGTATCGTCAGTTGCAGCGGAAAGTCGCAAAGAGTTTTGGCAGAGACCGGGCTTTGGCGATCTTTCACGAGGATCGCGTGAAACGTGAATCAGCCGAGCGGCAACGAAAGGCCGAACGCCTCATTTATGTCGGGGACGACTGAACCGGCTATGTGTCCTGTCGGACCATATCGGTTACCAAAACAGCGTTGACCAGGTCACCGAGCACGCCAACCGCTGCCTGACGCAGGGACTGACGAAAATCCAGCATCGCCTGCCCCGTGGTGAAAGCACCGCTGAATCCTCCGGACTGGGCATGGGCAAACATGACCTGCAAGAACACGTCGCGCAATTTTGGCTCGTGGGCATAGACCACTTCGTTCATTCCGGGGGTGATTTCCAGACTGATGGAAATGACCACGAGCGATGAGACTTTGGTTTCCGAGATTACCGGCACGACAAACTGCTGGGCAAGTTTCACGTATTCGAATTCGGTAGCGGGGGCGGCACCATGATCATTCGGGCTGGACTCGATGTCGGGTTCCGTGGCGGGCGCGCTTTCTCCTTGCACCGGCGCTTCGACCGTTTCCTCGCTTGTGCCTTGCGGTTCGGGTTCGGGTGCCGTTGTCCCGTCCCCGGAGCCGAAACCAAAAAACATGCCCGCACCGGAACCGATGCCGAGGCCCGACAAGGCTAGCAGAACTGGCAAAAGTTTTTTCAATTCATTCGACCTTAGAAAGGCAGCAGGATGTCGGCGGCCTGCTGGCCGTAACGCGGCTGCTGGACATCACTTATTTGCCCGCGGCCGCCATAGGAAATCCGCGCTCCGGCGATCTTGTCGTAGGTGATCTCGTTCCGGCGCGAGATATCTTCGGGGCGGACGATCCCTGCAACCTGCAAGTCGCGCAGTTCGAAATTAACCCGAACTTCCTGATTTCCCTGAACCACAAGGTGGCCGTTCGGCAAAACTTCGGTGACGGTCGCCGCGACGCGCAGGGTGATCTTTTCGTTTCTCCGCACCGAACCTTCACCCGATGTCGATGACCCGGACGTCAGATTGGCCGCCTGATCCAGGCTGGCTCCTTCGGGCAGGATACCATCGACAACCTGAGGAATTCCGAGCAACGAGGGAATGCTGAGGTCTTCGCTGGCGGTCCGGCTGCGGTCAGACGAGTTCCTGATTTCGGCGCCATCGTCGATCTCGATGACAATGGTGACGATGTCGCCCCGAATTCTGGCGCGGCGATCGCCAAACAATGAGGCCGGTCCGGAACGCCACAATGACCCCTCGGCATCGGGGTCAAAAGTCAGCGATTGGGCACTGTATGCCAGCATTGCGTCGCGTTCCGACGAGGTCCGGGGAATGGCGTCATTTTCCGCACCGACAGGACTGAATCCCGGTGCCCGGCCAATGCCCTGCAGGCGGTCACATGCGGCCAACAGCAGCGTCGCCGCCAGTATCCTCAGGAAGGTGTTGATGGTCATTGTCCCACCGCCACCGAGCCATCTTCCTGAACCCGTCCCATGATTGTTGTCTTGGACGTCAGGTTCATGACCCGAATCAACTCACCCGCGCCGCCCCGATCCAGCGCCCGCCCTTCGGTCGTGATCTGCAGCGAACCGGTTGCAAAAGTGATCAGGATGATTTGGTTCCTTTCCACTTTTGCACCGGGTCCAACGTTCTCGGCCAGAATGGGATGGCCCGGATAAAGGGTGACTTTTGCTTCGAGACCGACAAGCGCTTCCAGGGTTTCGAATGACCCTGGGGCAAAGCCTTCGACAATCTGCAAGTCGGCCAAAGCAAGTTTTGTTTGAGCGCGGATGGCACGAAGGGGAACGACCGTCCCGGCCGTTGCCTCTTGCGCAATCGCCAGTATCAGGATCGCGGCGAGCAGGAATGGTGTTGTCATCGGATTTGGGTCGTCGCGCCGAGCATCTGGTCCGCCGCAGAAATCACTTTGGCGTTGAGTTCATAGCCGCGCTGAGCCTCGATCAGTTCAGTAATTTCCCGGACCGCATCGACCGAGGAATCTTCGAGATAGCCCTGTCGCATCGTGCCCCGGCCTTCCTCTCCGGCAACGCCAGAAAGTGCGGGGCCCGACGCCGCAGTCTCGACAAAGTTATTGCTGCCGATCGCCTCCAGGCCTTTTTCATTGGTAAAGGTGGCGAGGGTGATTTGCCCGAGGATCTGGGCGTCCACTTGATCAT
>JAYTCN010000452.1:0-6820 GCA_043736475.1 Paracoccaceae bacterium | reverse complement strand
CGAAGCAGGCCAAGCGTCAGCACGGTCTTGCCGCTGCCCGACGCCGGGGCGGCAAGGATGAGGCCCGTGCTCACGACACTTTCGCCGGTCGATCCGTGGCCAGGGGATTGCTGTTGCGCGGACCGGCACCGTCCAGCATCGATATCCAATCAAGCGCCTGGCGCATCAGGACGGCCCTGCCAACGCAAATGATCGCCGGCGGTTCTAGCCCGGCCAGCAACGCGTCGGCAACGCAGGATGCCAACGTCGTCTCCAATACCCGCTGGTTTGGCAAGGTCGCATTGCACACGATTGCGACCGGCTCGCTGCCGGACCGGCCCGCAGCAATCAAGTTCGCCGCTATCTGGGCAAGATGTTTCATCGCCATATAAATCACGATCACCTGAGAACCATCTGATATTGCTTGCCAATTCAACGTCGATGGCGTTTGGCCGCTTTGATCGTGGCCGGTCAGGAAGGTGACGGACTGGTTCACATCGCGATGGGTGACGGGAATCCCTGCATAGGCAAGTCCGCCGATTCCTGCCGAAATACCCGGAACGATCCGCACCGGAATGCCGTGCCCGATCAACGTCTGCGCCTCTTCGCCGCCGCGGCCGAAGACGAAAGGATCACCGCCTTTCAGGCGCAACACCCGTTTGCCGGATCGTGCCAGATCGACCAGTTGCAACGAGATATCGCGCTGTTTCGGCGACGGCTTGCCGCCCCTTTTGCCGGAATAGATGATTTCGGCCTGTGCCGCCCAATCGAGTATCCGTGGCTCGACCAGCGCATCATAAACGACGACGTCGGCCTGGCGCAGGGCGTTCAGGGCGTGCAAGGTCAGCAATCCCGGGTCGCCGGGCCCGGCCCCGACCAGCCAAACCCAGCCCGGCAGCAGCACCGGCCAGGAGTCGTTGTGCGGAAAAATGTGGATCGGGTTGAGCATGAGCCGACATTAGAGACTAAGATCGGCAACCGGAAGGGCGGGGCCGGCTGTTTTCGTCCGATTGGCGTCACCAATTTCGTGCCCTATAGTGACAGGTGATGACACGCAAACCCGAAGGAAATCTCCGACGCGGCTGGACGACCGGCGCCTGCGCAACCGCTGCCGTGCGCTCGGCATTGGCGGCGCTTTGGGGCAGCGGTTTCGAGGATCCGGTCACCATCGCCTTGCCCAAAGGCGAAACCCCGGTTTTTCCCTTGGCATACCGGGCCCGTGGCGATGGTTGGGCCGAAGCGGGCATTACCAAGGACGCGGGCGATGACCCGGATGTCACCCACGGCGCGCTGGTGATTGCCCGGGTCGAAAACGGCACACCGGGCAGCGGCGTGGTTTTCAAGGCGGGCGAGGGTGTCGGTATGGTCACAAGGCCAGGCCTGCCGATTGCGCCGGGTGAGCCGGCGATCAATCCGGTACCGCGGGCGATGATGACTGAACAAGTGCTTGCCCTGTCTGGAAAATACCGCGCCACCTCCGATATTGTGATTACCGTTGCCATCCCGGGCGGCGCCGAAATTGCCTTGAAAACCTGGAATCCGCGCCTGGGTATTATCGGCGGTCTTTCGATTCTGGGCACTACCGGCATCGTTCGTCCGTTCTCCTGCGCGGCCTGGATCGCATCCATCCATCGCGGAATCGACGTCGCGCGGGCGGCGGGGCTGAGCCACGTGGCCGGCTGCACCGGGCCGACCTCGGAAGCAGCAGTGCAAAAACTGTACGGTCTGCCGGACCACGCCATGCTCGATATGGGCGATTTCGCCGGCGGAATGCTGAAGTATCTGAAGAAACATCCGGTCGCCCGGGTGTCGATTGGCGGCGGTCTTGCCAAGATCGCCAAATTGGCGCAAGGGGCGACCGACCTGCATTCGTCGCGAAGCCAGATCGATTTTGCCGCACTTGCCGAACTGGCCGGAATGCTGGCGATCAAGAACGCGAACACGGCACTGCAAGCATTTGAAATGGCGGGAAAACAATTGGCGGTTGCCGTTGCCGAGCTGGCGCGGGCAAACGTTCGCTCGCTGCTTGCCGGTACCGGCATCCAGGCCGACGTCATCATCGTTGACCGCTCCGGTGCCATCATCGCCCGGTCGTCATGAAGATTCTGGTGCTCGGCGGCACCGCCGAAGCGCGGCAAATTGCCGGCAACCTGACCGGCAGGGATGCGATGTTTTCGCTTGCCGGCGCGACCGTCGAACCAAAGCCGCCGGGAATTCCGATGCGTCACGGTGGGTTCGGCGGGGTCGCGGGACTGGCGCGGTTTCTTGGCGAAAACCGGTTCAGCCATGTCGTTGATGCGACCCATCCGTTTGCCGCCCGGATGCAACGAAACGCTGGCTTGGCGGCAGCGGAACTGGGGATCGCGGCGATCCATCTGGTTCGTCCGGCATGGACCACGGAAAGCGGCGATGCCGAAAATGCCAGGACATTGGCCGAGGCGGCGCGGATGCCGCTGCCGGGCAGCAGGGTTTTTCTTGCGCTTGGCAATCGGCATCTGCAAGAATTTGAACGGCGCCCGGATCTGGATTTTGTCGTCCGGACTTTGGACGCCAGCAAGAATCAGGGGCGTTTCACCTTCATTTCAGCCAGGCCGCCGTTTTCCGTCGAGGCAGAAGCGCTTACATTCCGACAGCACCGCATTGACACATTGGTGCTGCGCAATTCTGGCGGTGCCGAAGGTCTTTCCAAGGTGGTGGCGGCGCGCCAGCTCGGTTTGCGGATCATCATGATTGACCGCCCACCCGCGCCAGAAGGGTTGGCCGTGCAAACTGTGGCCCAGGTGCTCGACTGGTTGGGCAAGGAAGAAACAAAATGGTCGGACGCATCATAGAAACGGCGGCGTGCATTGCCGAAGGAACGGCTTTCCTGATCCATGCGGAGCCGCGCTTTGCCCATGCCGTCGGGCTGACAGGGCCACTGCCGCTGCGACGGCGCCAGGACGGGTTCCGGGCATTGCTCGATGCAATTGTCAGTCAGCAAATTTCGGTGGCGGCGGCAGATTCAATTTGGGCGCGGCTCGAGAATATCGAAGCGGTCGAAGCGGCAGGACTTGCGCTTCGCAGCGACGGCGATCTCCGGTCATGCGGCCTGTCGCGGCAAAAAATTGGCTATGCGCGGGCTTTGGCCGGCAGCGGTATTGATTTTGACCGGTTGCGGCGCGCCCCGACCGAGGCGGTTATCGCGGAGTTGGTCACGGTAAAAGGAATCGGCACCTGGACAGCCGAAATTTATGCCATGTTCAGCCTTGGTCGCGCCGACGTGTTCGCCCCCGGTGATCTGGCGTTGCGGGAATCATACCGGCTCTTGTTCGGAATTGCCGAACGGCCGCCAGAAAAGGCTTTTCGGGAAATCGCTTCGGCCTGGTCGCCGTGGCGCGGTGTTGCCGCGCGGCTGCTCTGGGCCTACTACCATGTCGCCAAGGAAAAGCAGGGAATTCGCTGATGCAGGGACTGAAATCGCAGCGGAAAGATGCGGCGGCTGGCAAGGCCACGAGCTTGATCATTTTCCTGCACGGCTACGGGGCCGATGGGTCTGATTTGCTGAGTATCGGCGAGGCTTTGGCGCCGCACTTGCCCGCCACCATGTTCATTGCTCCCGACGCCCCCGAGCCGTGTCGCGGAAATCCGGATGGCTACCAATGGTTTCCGGTCCCGCGAATGGACGGTGCAAGCGAAAGCGAAATGCTGGCCGCGTTGCGAAGGTCGACGGCAACATTGCACGAATGGCTGGATTCGGTTGCGGCCGACACCGGCATCAGCCCGGCCAACACATTTTTGTTCGGCTTTAGCCAGGGCACGATGATGTCATTGCACGTCGGCCCGCAGCGCAAGGTCGCTTTCGGCGGCATTATCGGGTTTTCCGGGCGGTTGCTCGATGCCGGCCTTCTGGCGACCAGCACCGCAAAACCGCCGGTTCTGCTGGTCCACGGCGATGCCGATCCGATGGTGCCTTTTGAGTCGCTGGCGATCGCGGCCGACGCGTTGAAGGCGAACGGTTTTGCGGTGACGACCCACAGATCACCCGGGGTTGCGCATGGAATCGCGCCCGATGGACTTGGGCTGGCTCTACGCTTCATTCAGGGCAAACTGCCGCCACGCCAGTAACACTCGACCACAACAGCTTGTGAATGAAAAGCGCGGCATGCAACAATATTGGGGACTTGCCGTTTGGCTTTGACAAGATATAGTTGGACCTAACAGGGACGGGCGCGTCCTGTCCCGGGCCGGAAACGGCCGTCAGGACAGTGAGGACGTGCCCATGGAACCGTCACATATTCCGAGTTTTGTCCGCAGTCCGGGCAATCTGAGGCAACACCCGGCTTTGGTATTGAACGCCGACTACCGGCCGCTGTCGTACCTTCCGCTGTCGTTGTGGCCGTGGCAGGAGGCGATCAAGGCAGCGTTTCTTGATCGGGTCAGTGTGGTGGCCGAATACGACGAAATGGTGCATTCGCCGTCCACCCAGATTCGCATCCCCTCGGTCGTGGTGCTGAAAGACTATGTAAAACCGGCCAGAACAGCGGCATTTACCCGGTTCAACCTGTTCTTGCGCGACGAATTCTGCTGCCAGTACTGCGGGGCCAAGGGCGAGATGACGTTTGATCACGTCCTGCCGCGTTCGCGCGGCGGTCGCACCACATGGGACAATGTCGTTGCCGCTTGCGGCCGGTGCAATCTCCTGAAAGGTTCGCGTACCTTACAGCGCGCCGGCATGCATTTGCGCAAGAAACCGCTGCGACCGAACCCGGAACAGTTGCAGAATATCGGGCGAAAATTTCCGCCTAACCACCTGCATGTCAGCTGGATGGACTTTCTTTACTGGGATGCCGAACTGGAAGCCTAGGCTTTCCGGGCCGCCAGCAACCAGAGTGCCGCCAATCCCAGCGAGATCGCCGCGTTCCAGGCGGCCATAGTCAAACCGAACCGGCTCCAGACAATTTCGTCGCAGCGCACAACCGGCGCCGCAAGGATTTGGTCGAGCAATTCCCCGGTGGTCAGTCCGCTGATCGAGCCAGAGGTGCAGGTGTTTGGCCCCCGCCACCAGTTCTGTTCGACCCCGGCGTGGTAAAGGCCGATACCCGCGCCGATGAAGACAACCAACCCCGCCAGAACCATGATCTCGCGGCGTGGAAAAGCTGCGACAGCCAGTCCCAGCGCCATGGCAATGCCGTGCGGCCAGCGCTGCCAAATGCACATTTTGCACGGGGCAAGGTCCTGAAAATATTGGAAATAGAAGGCACCCAGCAATAGCACCGTCGAACCGAGGGCGGCGAGAATTGTCATTCGGCGCTGAGAAAACATCATAGCACTTTCCACAACAGGATGAGCAAAACCAGCAGCGCCAGTACCCCCGCCGCCAGCCAGCCGAGCCATTTTTCGATGAAGCCGCGAATGGGCTCGCCATATTTTCGCAGCAGCCAGGCAAACAGGAAGAAACGGGCACCACGGGCCAGAATGGCGGAAATAATAAACACCCAGATGTTGACCCCGACCACGCCGGAAAGAATGGTTACAACCTTGATTGGCGGCAGGTGCGACAGGCCAGAGGTGATTAACATTAACAAAACAGCGTTCTGGCTGGTCGATCCGCGCAAGGTCTCGAAAGATTCGAGTTTGCCATAGAATTCGAGCACCGGCTTGGCAACCGTTTCGTAGGCATAGTAACCCAGGAACCAACCGGCAATGCCGCCCAGAACCGAAGCGATGGTGGCAATCGCGGCATAACGCCAGGCCTTGCCCGGTTTGGCCAGACACATCGGCAGAAACAGCACATCGGCAGGCACAAGAAAAACCGAGCTTTCGATGAAAGCGATGATCGCCAACCAAGCCTCGGCTGATTTCCGCCCGGCCAGCGAAAGCGTCCAGTCATAAAGGCGGCGCAACATTGGCGAATGGCTCCCCAGTTTCGCAGGCTTTGCAGCATGCGGGGCGGACAAGGTCAATGCGGCGAATGAAACTTTGCAGGTAGATCGCTGAAGGACGTTCGCGTAATAAGCCGCAAACACCTGCCGAAGGGATCGTGCAATGAAATGGCGTGGCCGTCAGGGATCGGACAATATCGAAGATCGACGCGGGCAACGCAGCGTCGCCCGCACCGGCCAGATCGGCGGTGTCGGGCTGCTGGTTATTATGGCGCTGGGCTATTTTCTGGGCGTCGATGTGACGCCTTTGTTGACCGACGCAAGCATCGGAGGATCCACGACCGAGGTGCGCGAATTGACCGAGGCCGACCAGCAATCGGCAGAATTCGTATCGGTGGTGATGAAGGATACTGAAACCATTTGGGACGAGATTTTCCAGTCACAATTGGGCGCGGAATATCAGGCACCGAAGGTTGTGCTGTTCAGCCAGGTCACCGACAGTCCCTGCGGCGACGACACGCTGCAACGTGCAGCCGGGCAAAGGCCGATGCCGCATACCTTTACCCACGGCAGCTCGGCGCAACGTCAACAATGGTTCGCTGCCGGTTACGAAACGGCAAGACTGGACCAGTGCGACACCTTTGGCACCGATGATTTGTAGCCGTTGACCAACGCGAATTCGCGCGGTATCTGACCCCGACAAGGCCCGAGTGGCGGAATGGTAGACGCAGGGGACTCAAAATCCCCCGCCGCAAGGTGTGCCGGTTCGAGTCCGGCCTCGGGTACCAGCCTTTATGAATTGCGACGCGATTTCCGCTTGACGCTGCATGCGGGTCCGGTTGCACTATGGCCAAGGGAATCCGGGTATTCTGACCGGGCAGGGCCGCGAAATGTTAGCGCAACAGACCCCGCTGATCGCAACAATTGCCGCCGGTCTGGTCATGGCCTACGCGTTTGGTCTGCTGGCGCACCGGCTGCGC
>JAYTCN010000451.1:0-2907 GCA_043736475.1 Paracoccaceae bacterium | reverse complement strand
GTTGAAGCGGTGCCCGCCGATGCGATGATCGAGCGCGAGCCGGTGACCATTGTCTGTTCTGCCATGGGCTGGATCCGGGCGATGAAGGGGCATCTGGCAGCGGAGGCCGAGATCAAGTTCAAGGATGGGGATGAAGGGCGGTTTACGCTGCATGCCGAGACCACCGACAAGCTGATATTGTTTGCCTCGAACGGGCGGTTCTACACGCTGGCGAGCCATCTGCTGCCCGGCGGACGTGGCATGGGCGAGCCGGTGCGGCTGATGATCGATCTGCCGAACGAGGCCGAGATTTTGGCGCTGTTCGTGTTCAAGTCCGGCGAGAGGCTGCTGGTGGCGTCTTCGGCGGGTGACGGGTTCGTGGTGCCCGAGGATGAGGTGCTGGCGCAGACGCGAGGCGGAAAGCAGGTGTTGAATTTGGGCGAGGGCGTGCGGGCGAAGGTTTGCAAGCGAGTTGTGGGGGATCACGTGGCCTGTGTTGGCGAGAACCGCAAGGTGCTGATCTTCGCGCTGGTCGAGCTGCCGGAAATGGGGCGCGGCAAGGGGGTGCGGTTGCAGAAATATAAGGACGGCGGGTTGAGCGACGCGCGGACCATCGTTTTGGCCGAAGGGCTGACTTGGAAAGATCCGGCGGGGCGGACGCGGGTGGAGAACGACTTGGCCGACTGGCTGGGGCCGAGGGCATCGGCCGGGCGCATGGCACCGAGGGGATTTCCGCAGGACAATAAGTTTACGTCTTGATAAAGCGGCAAAGACGGCGAGAATAACTGCAAACAATTTCAACCCAAGGCGATTTAATGCCCGAAACCGCGCAAACAAACCCCGATATGTATGTCGATTATCGTGGAGAAGCTGGCCGTCTGTTTGGCATCGCCTTCGGGACGGCAATTCTGACCGTTCTGACGCTGGGCATCTATCGGTTCTGGATGAAAACCAAGCTGCGACGCTATTACTGGGCCTCGATCCAGCCGGGCGGGATTCCGCTGGAATATACCGGGACCGGGCTGGAGAAACTGCTGGGTTTCCTGATCGCCGTGGTAATTTTGGCGGTGTATCTGGGTATCTTCAACCTGTTGTTATCGTTCGTTGGATTGGCGTTTTTTCAGGGCAACCCGCTGGCGTTGAACCTGTCTTTTCTGGCGGTAATTCCGCTGATTTATTTCGCGCGGTATCGCGCCCGCGGTTACATCCTGTCGCGCACCCGCTGGCGCGGGTTGCGGTTTGGGCTGGAACCGGATGCGTGGAAATACACGCTGAACGCCATTGGCCATACGTTGCTGACGATTGTGACACTGGGCGTCTTGTTCCCCCGGCAACGATTCAAGATGGAAAAATTCGTCACCGACCGCACCTGGTACGGCAATCTGCAAATGCGCCAGGACGGCAATTGGACGATGAACCTGAAGCCTTGGCTGATTGTCATGGCGATGCTGGTGCTGACGGTTGGGGCCTATGCGGCTCTGATTTTCAGCGCGGCAACGGCAGCCACGCAGAACGCGAATATGGGGGTTGTCGGGTCTTTGTTTTTCATGGTTTTCGCCGGCTATCTGCTGGCCGGATTTGCTTACATCTATTTCAGCGTCGTCAGTTTTCGCAACATGGCCAATCACAAGGTTATGGGCGAAGCCATTCGCTTTACCAGTTCGATCCGCACCGGCAAAGTGACGGGCATATACGTGCTGGGCGGCTTGGCGATGGGCTTGGCAGCGTCGCTGATTGTGTTTGTGGTGATGGGAGCGGTTGGTGCGATCGTGGCGGCAATGGCATTGCCGGGCTGGTCGTTTGAGACGATGAATAACCGGACATTGCCGAAAGGATCCGAATGGTTCGTTTTTGGCCTGCTTGCCGCCGGATATTTGGCGATCCTGCTGATGATCGGGGCCCTGTCGCAGGTGTTCATTTTCCAGCCAATCCTGCGCCACTATGCGAGCGAGCTGGTGGCGCATAATTTGGGCGAATTGGAATCTGCGTCGCAACGCCCGCATGATTCCAGTATCGATGCCGGCGGATTTGCCGATGCGTTGGATGTTGGGGCAGCAATTTGACCAGCACCAATCGTCGTTTTGAGTTTCCAGCAAGCGGCGTTGCCGGGATTTTCACCGACGGCGCGACGGCAAAGGTTTGGCAGGTTGACGTGCATGTGCACGGATCCGATTTGTTTATCGTCCATGCCGATAAAGTTTTGCAGCAATGGCCGCTGACCGATCTGCGCGAGCGACGCGACCAGCCACGCGATGACATCATGGTCCTGTCGCGCCTGCGCGATGGGTTGGCCCGGTTGACCTTGAACGACCGGTCGGCGGTGCAAGCCATACGCCATGCTTGCCGCGACTTGAACAAATCCGATGTTGATTATGGGCAATTGCGCAAGATTGGCCTTTGGGCTGGCGGGGCGATAGGCTCGGTGGTGTTGATCGTGTTTGTAATCGTACCCGCATTGGCAGGCCAGTTGGCAGTTCTGATCCCACCCGAACGCGAGCAGGCGCTTGGCGAAGCGAGTATCGAGCAGATTCAATGGGCTTTGGGCCTGTTTGGGCAGGAACCCGCGCGGTTTTGTGACCAACCGCAAGGCGTGGCGGCGCTTGATCGAATGATGCAGCGGCTGAATGACCATTATCAAGCGCCTTATCCGGTGCGCGTGCGCGTCATCGACCACGCAATGGAAAACGCTTTTGCCGTGCCGGGTGGGCAGATTGTGGTGTTCAAGGGGTTGTTGCAGGGTGCGGAATCGCCCGAGGAAGTCGCCGGGGTGATCGGTCACGAGCTGGGGCATGTCGTGCACCGCGACCCTTTGCGCCTGGCGTTGCGGTCGGCCGGGACGGTGGGCATTTTGGGGATGGTGCTGGGGGATTTTTCCGGCGGCACTTTGGCGTTGATTCTGTCTGAACAATTGATTTCGGCTTCTTATGC
>JAYTCN010000450.1:0-6841 GCA_043736475.1 Paracoccaceae bacterium | reverse complement strand
TCGAGCAATTTGGCCGACCAGAAGATCGCCGCCATTTCGGTGGCGATGATCAGGCCCATCGCCAGGCCAATGACCACCAGGGCGCCGTTCGGCCGGCTTGCGGCTGCGGCGAATGGCATCGCGCCGCGGTTACGCGGCGGGATACTGACCCGCACCAGCAGCCAGGCCACCAGTGCCAGGGGAGCAGACATCGCCGCCGTTGCCCAGGTGTCGACCAGGGTCGAAACCAGACTGCCGGCGATGGCAAAAACCGCCATTCCGCCGGAAACGCTGGCATGAAAGCTGGTAAAGATCGGGCGGCCGACGTCGGTTTCGATGGCCGAGGCCTCGGCATTCATGAACACGTCGAGCAGACCGACGGCAACGCCAAAGCCGATGAGTCCGGCATAGAGGGTTGCGCTCGAGCCTGACAACAGCAGCAGGGCAGCAAAAGCCCATAGCGTCGGCAGCAGGATCAGGATCAGCATCCGGTTCGAGGCGCGCCGCCCGATCGCGCCGCCGAGACCCATGGCGACAACGCCGGCGAATGTCGACACCGTCAGGCCGAAGCCGAGGCCAAAGTCGCTCAACCCGTTGGCGGCGACGATCTGCGGAATCGAGCCGGCCCAGGTGCCGACGATGGCACCAAAGGCGGCATAGACTGCGAGAATCGCGATGCGGGGCCTGGATTTGATCATGCGCGAGCGATAGCGCGGTCAGGCGGCAGGCACCACCCCTGATGCCGGTGATCCCGCGCCGCTGCAGCCTGGCGCTGATCTGCTCCGCCGCACCGTCAGCGCGGCAGAGCGCCGCTGCCGGTCAGATTTTCACCAGCGCGGCGGTGGCGTACATGAACGCCAGGCCGGTCAGCAACCCGGACACGGCGGCGGGCGAGATGAGGGCGGTTGTGCCGGATTTGTTCGAGCGGATCAGATAGGCCGCGACCTCGACCATGACCTGCAGGATGGCGCCGGCGCCGATGGCCAGCGCCAGCGCCGTCCACTGCGGGGCCTGGGCGAGGCTGCCGAACCAGATGCCGGCGATGGCCGGAGCGCCGGCCAGCATGGTGAGCGCCACGAAATGCCACAATGCCACCCGTTGGCGCAGGATCGGGGCGGCGATGCCGATGCCTTCGCTGATATTGTGGATGGCAAAACCGACCACCAGAAATGTGCCCAATCCGGCCGATCCAGCGGCGAAGGACGCGCCGATCGCCAGCCCTTCGCCCATATTGTGCAGTCCGATGCCGAGCGCCATGTAGAACGACAGCGCCAATCCGCTTGGCACACCGCGCCAGCGCCCGACCGCCAGCAGGGCCATGAAACTCGCCGCCGCCGTCAGCCAGACCATCGACGGACCCTGGAACAGCGGTGCCGCCGCCTGCGAATGTTCCAGCGCCTCCAGACTCATGTCGATCAGCAGGAACGCCAGCAGGCCGATGGTCAGCGCCAGAAGGAAGGTCATCGCCGCCGGGCCGGCGCCGCGCAGGGCCGGCGTGAACAGCAGGCCGATCGCTACCGGCAGAATGCCGACCAGCGCCCCGATCAGGGCGAGAAGCCAAAGCTGGTCGGCGAACAGGTCAGGGGTGGCGATAGTGACCGGGATTTCGTGTTCAAACACCGCGCCGGTATTGGTCACCACGGTTACCGCCAGCGCCTCGCCGGCCATCCAGGGATAGTTCAGGTGCAGCCAGGCCGTGGTACCGCGGGCCATGTCACCGGGCGGGTCCTGGGAAAACAGCCAATAAGCCGCATCGACCTGAACCTGGGTGATCCGCATGGCTTGCGACCCACCGGCGCGGACCAGCAGATGCAGCCCGGCATCGTTAAGAATCGTGCGCTCGAAAGTCAGAACCTCGACCGGCGGCGCGCCGTTGCCAAAATTTTGCAACGGATCCGCCGTGACAAACCAGGCCAGTGCCGCGGCAAGCAGCGCCAACGGGCCGATCAGCCAGAATAACCGCTGACCCTTGGATAGAGCAGCGGCGCTGCCGCGATCGGCGCTGACAATTCCGGCCATGATCAGCCCTCCACCACGTCAAATGCGCCCATCCAGCCCAGCTCGGTGAATTCGGACTGATGGGCATGGAACATGTATTGGCCGGTTTCGTGATCCTTGAAGCTGAATTCGAGTATGCCGCGCTGGCCCTGGCATTGCATGATCAGATCAACGGTTTTCAAGGTCGGCGCCAGGGTCGTGCCCTGATCAAAATAATCGAAGAAATTGCCGTGCAGGTGAAGGGAATTGATCGGGTCAAATTCGGTGACATTGACCAGGTAGATGCGGACCGGCTTGCTCTTGACGATCCGGATCGGTTGCTTGGCATAGGCATGGGCGACGGTGTTGACGGCGTAGACCTCGTTTTCGCCGTCAAAACTGGTGTCAAAGGCATTCATCACCATCATCAGTTCCTGCCAGCCGGCATTTTCCGGCGACCCAAGCAGCCGCGAACTGGCGATATCGGCCGCTTCAGGGTGCCGGGCCGGGTCGGGATCGATGATGAATGCGCCGTACATGCCCTTGTGCATATGGCGTTTCAGCGGCATGGCGTGGCAATGGTACAGATGGCAACCAAACGGCTTGGCGTCGAATTCATAGATGAATTCCTCGCCTGGACCGATCAGTCCGGCCCCCGGCACGCCATCCATCCGCGCGGCGTGGATGCCGTGAAAATGCATCGAATGCGGATGCGCGCCATTGTTGCGGAAGATGACATGCAGCCGCTCGCCTTCGGTGGCGCGCAGGGTCGGTCCGGGAACCCGGCCATTGTAGGTCCAGGCCGGGAACATGATGCCGGGCGCGATCTCGATTTCCTTGTCCACAGCCTCGACCTCGAAGGTGCGCAGCGTGCGCCCGTCGGGCAAGGTGGTGACTGTGCCGGTCTCCCAATCGGTCAGCATCGCCGTCGGGCTGAAGCCGTTGGCGGCATCGTCGACGGTGCCGACGGTCATCATCGCGCCATGGCCGCCGTGATCGGGCGGCGTTGTTGCTGCCGATGTTTGGGTGGCGCTGTGGCTGTCGGCTTTTGCCCGGCCAAGCTGCGCCGCGGCGCCCCCCGCGACGGCGATTCCGCCCAGCAACATGCCGCGCCTGGTCACTGATTTGTTGTCGCCCCGCACGCCAGACCACCCGTTTCGGCCTTTGAGCACCGGCCTAGTTGCGAACCATTCGCAACGGACATCTAGCATGGCGCGGCATGGAGTTGCAAGTGATAATTAGTCGCACATCTGATTCAAGGCAGGCAGGCAGACCTTGCCTTGCAACCTCACATCTTGAATGAATGGCTGTCCTTGATCTGCTCCCAGGCCCAGACAACTTCGGTCAGCCGGTCCTCGTCGTCGCGGCGGCCGCCGTTCATGTCGGGGTGCAGGTCCTTGACCAGGGCCTTGTAGAGCTTGCGGATCTCGGTTTTGGTCTGGGTATCCTTGGCGTCGAGAATATCCAGCGCCTTGCGCTCGGTCGGCGGCAGGCGGCGGGATTGCTCAAGGTTGCGGCGGTCGGGCTTGGCCGGGTTCAGCGTCGCCTTGTCGCCGAGCAAATCCGCCGGGTCGTCAAAACCAAAACGCTGCCAGGCCCGGCCCTCGGTATGGTTCGACGGGGCCTTGTCGCCAGTGGGGCCGAAGGGTTTGGTCGGCCGACCCCAGACCCGGTCGGCGGCAAACTGCTTTTCCATTTCGGCTTCGGAATGGTTGTCGAAGAAATTCCATTTCTGGTTATAGGCCCGGATGTGGTCGAGGCAGAACCAAATGAAATTGTCGAGGGTATCGGGGGATTTCGGCGCCCGGTATTTGCCCGGTTTGGTGCAACCGGCGTGCTCGCAGGCCCGCGACGAGGATTCGACCGCGCCCGACAAGCCGCGCGCCCGCGCCCGGCGTTTTTTGTCAGCCGAGACCGATATGTCAAATTCAAGCGGTGAGCGTCGGTTCATGCAGGCTCCGGCAATTGGCTTTTCGAGTCGAGGGCAACAGTCTAGTGTTTATTGCGGCGTCGCCAAGTGAAGAATGTTCGAAATGACCTATGCCGACCGGATAAGGACCAAACTGCAGGCGGCATTTGCGCCCGAATTGTTGCAGGTCATCGACGAAAGCGCCCAGCACGCCGGTCATTCCGGGGCGCGACCGGGCGGCGAGACGCATTTCCGGGTGGTGATGAAGGCGGCCTCGCTGGCCGGGCTGACCCGGGTGGCGCAGCAGCGCGCCGTTTACGCGGTGTTGAAAGACGAGATGACCGAGCGGGTGCACGCGCTGGCGCTTAGCCTTTAGTCTTTGCGCGCTGGCCCCAACTCGGGTGCAGCCAAACTTTCGGTCCGCAGCGTCAGCAAGGGTTCGTGGGCCGGCCGCGGAACCGCGAACACCGGTTCCGCCCGTTGCACCGGTTCCGGGCGGGCGGGTTCGGTCAGCCGCATTGCCGTCATTGCCGGTGCATGGGCGACCTGTGCCGACAATTCGCGGCGGAACACCAGAACGCTTTGATAGACTTCGACCGCCGCTTTCAGCAGGCCCGGTTTTTCTTCCGACGGCAGCGATTCGGCGCGCTGGTATTCCCAGCCTTCCTTGGCCTGGGCATTCATCATCTCGCCCAGGGCAAAGGCAAAGCGGTCGCGGTTGGTTTTCGCCCCTTTGGTTTTCACCCCGCGTTTGGGCGAGGCGATGACTTTGTATTCATAGCGTTGCATCGGGGTATTCTCCTGCCGCCGTGTCGCGGTGATGTCTTAACATGGCGTGGCGAATAAGCCAATTCCACCGGTCACAGTCCCAGCCGGGCCTTGACCAGATCACTCACCACATGCGGATTGGCCTTGCCGCCGGTGGCTTTCATCACCTGGCCGACGAACCAGCCGGCCATGGTCGGTTTCTCGCGCGCCTGCGCCGCCTTGTCGGGGTTGGCGTTGATCACGTCATCGACCACTTTCGCGATCGCGCCGGTGTCGGTGACCTGCTTCATGCCGCGCGCGGCGACGATCTCGGCCGGTTCGCCGCCCTCGGTCCAGACAATCTCGAACAGGTCCTTGGCGATCTTGCCGCTGATTTCGCCCTCGCCGATCAGATCGAGGATCGCGCCCAGCCGGGTAGCGCTGACCGGTGAGTCGGCGACGCCGTGGCCTTGCTTGTTCAGCCGTCCGAACAATTCGTTGATCACCCAGTTTGCGGCGATCTTGCCGTCGCGCCCGGTGGCAACCGCCTCGAAATAGTCGGCGTCGGCAACGTCGGCGGTCAGGACCGCGGCATCGTATTCGGTGATGCCGTAGCGGTTAACGAAGCGCGACTTCTTGGCATCGGGCAATTCCGGCAGTCCGGCCGCGATCGCATCGACATAGTCCTGCCCGAGCGTCAGCGGCAACAGGTCCGGGCAGGGGAAATAGCGGTAGTCCTGCGCCTCTTCCTTCGAGCGCATCGACCGGGTTTCGCCCCGGTTCGGATCATACAGCCGGGTTTCCTGCCTGACCTTGCCGCCATCCTCGAGGATGCCGATCTGGCGCCGGGCCTCGAAATCGATCGCCTGCTGGATGAAGCGCAGCGAGTTCATGTTCTTGATCTCGCAGCGGGTGCCCAGATGGCCGAAGTCCTGCGACGCCTGGTATTTTTCGTACTGCCCCGGCGGGCAGACCGAGACGTTGACATCGGCGCGCAGCGAGCCTTCCTGCATGTTGCCGTCGCAAGTGCCGAGATAGCGCAGGATCTGGCGCAGCTTGCGCACATATTCGGCGGCCTCTTCCGGCCCGCGAATGTCGGGTTTCGAGACAATCTCCATCAAAGCCACGCCGGAACGGTTGAGATCGACCATCGACAGCGCCGGATCGAGGTCATGCACCGATTTGCCGGCGTCCTGTTCCAGATGGATGCGCTCGACCCGCACCTTGCGGGCGATGCCGGGGGCCATGTCGACCAGAATCTCGCCCTCGCCGACGATCGGGTGGTAGAGCTGGCTGATCTGATAGCCTTGCGGCAGGTCGGGATAGAAATAATTCTTGCGGTCGAAACGGCTGAACAGGTTGATCTTCGCCTTCAGCCCCAGCCCGGTGCGGACGGCCTGCTCGACGCAGAACCCGTTCAGCACCGGCAGCATGCCCGGCATGGCAGCGTCGACCAGGCTTACGTTGGAATTCGGCTCCGCGCCGAAAGTGGTCGAGGCCCCGGAAAACAGCTTGGATTTCGACAGGACCTGGGCATGAACCTCTAGCCCGATGACGATTTCCCAGTCACCTTTCGCCCCGGCAATGCGGGTCGGTTTCGGCTCGGTATAGGCCAGCTCGGTCATGGTCGGTCCCTGGGCAACAGCAACGCGGCCTTTTACGTCGCCCGGCCAAGCAAGGGCAAGGCCGACGGTACCGCGCTTGCGCAACCATTTTCAGGCACCCTGCCCCGCCCAAGCGGCCTGCACCTGCGCGGTATCCTCGAAATGGCGCAGCCCATGCACCTTGCCATTGCGCACCGTCCACCATTGCAACTGCTCTTGGCGCACCCGATTGCCGGTCGCTTTGACGCGATAGGCAAGTCCGAGGTGAACGATCACATTGTCGCCGTCGGCAATGAACCGGCGCGGCTCAAACGTCTCAAGGTCGACGTTGCCGGAAAACACGGCAAGAAAATCCGGTACCTCTTCCGGCCCGGCGACAGGCCGGTGCCAAGGCACATCGCTTTTCGCAACATTGAAATCCCACACGGCACCGGCTTCGGTCTTGGCAACGATGAATTTGACATCGCCCTTCGCAAACACCACATTCACCAGTTTCAGCCCGTGAACAACCTATTGAGACGTTACATCTAGGCGGCGTCTTCATTTAGGCGAGCCAGATCATGGCACATGCGATGGTGACGAATGCCCTGAAGGAGGAGAGTGTTTTTTCGCAGCGCAGTGCGAT
>JAYTCN010000449.1:0-2922 GCA_043736475.1 Paracoccaceae bacterium | reverse complement strand
TCGGTCTGGCAGGCGGTGGCTTGCGTCTGATCGGCGGCCGCCACGACAACCGGGCTTTCGCGCCGGGGCCGGATTTCCCGATCAACTGCCCGGTCGCGCTGGCGTTTCGGGATGCCGACACGCTGGTCATCGCCAATGGTTCCAGCCTGCACGGGGTGGACGAGTGGCGTCACGATCTCTTGCAACGCAATGCGGCGGGCAGCGTGTGGGAACTTGACTTGCGGACCGGCAAAGCCAAGTCGTTGGCGCAGGGCCTGTCATGGCCTTACGGGGTTTTGTCGCTGGCGGATGGTGGTGTGGTGGTGTCGGAATCCTGGAAGGCGCGGCTCTTGATGCTGCGTCCGGGCAAAGCCCCGGAAGCCGTGCTGACCGACCTGCCCGCTTATCCGGCGCGGATCGTGCCGAAAGCTTCGGGCCAGGGCGCATGGCTGCCGCTGTTCGCCCCCCGCCGCCGGATCGTGGAACTGGTCATGCGAGAGCCGGTCTTCCGCGACCGGATGATGGCCGAAATGGCGCCGGGCCACTGGATCGCCCCCAGCCTGCGCCCGATGGAAAGCTATTATGAACCGCTGCAGGGTGGCACGTTGAAAAAGCTGGCCATGCTGAAGCCCTGGGCCCCGTCACGGTCCTATGGGTTGATCGTGGAACTGGACGCCGATTTCCAACCGATCCGCAGCTTTCACAGCCGCGCCGACGGAACGCGGCACGGCATTTCCTCCTGTGCGGAAGTGGCGGGCCGCCTGCTGATCGCCGCGACGGGGGGCGATGCGATCCTTTCCCTCGGCCCGCTGGAGGCGGCAGCATGACGAATATCGCAGAGATGCCCAACATCGTTGAAATGCCAAATATCGTTGAAATGATTGGCATCACCAAGGAATACCGCGGGGTGCCTGCGGTCAGAAACGTCGATTTCACCCTGCGCAGAGGTGAGGTTCACGCTTTGCTAGGCGAAAATGGCGCTGGCAAATCGACGCTGACCAAGATCCTTGCCGGCGTTGTCACCCGCACCCACGGCGAAGTGAAGATCAACGGCAAGCCTGTCAATTTCGCCTCGCCGTCCGAGGCGTTGAAGGCGGGCGTTGTCATGGTGTTTCAGGAAAACAGCCTGGTCCCCTCGATGAGCGTGGCGCAGAACGTGTTTCTGGGCGACGAGACGTTTTTCAACCGGCTGCGGGGCCGCTATATCGCCGCGCAACAGCTGATGGGCTCGCTCAATTTTCTGGTTGATCCCTGGGCCAACGTATCCACCCTCGGGGCTGCCAAAAAGCAGATGGTCGAGATTGCCCGCGCCGTGCGTCAGAACGCCAAGGTCATCATCTTTGACGAACCCACAGCCTCGCTGACACCGGAGGAAGTGTCGCATTTCTTTTCCCTGATCCAGCGGTTGAAATCGCGCGGCGTGTCCATCGTGTTCATCGGTCACGCGCTGGAGGAATCGCTGAAGATCGCCGACCGGATCAGCGTCCTGCGCGATGGAGAGCTGGTGCTGACCGACGATTCCGCCAATCTGGACCGCGACAAGATCATCCTCGCCATGGTCGGACGCAGCCTGTCGAATGAGATCTATGCCAAGGATCGCACCCGCACCGTCCGCAAACCGGGGCGCAAGGCCCTGAGCGTGCAGGATCTGTCGATGGGCAACATCGTGCGAAACAACTCGTTCACCGTCTATCGCGGCCAGATCACCGGGATGTTCGGGCTGATCGGGTCAGGCCGGACCGAAACCGCCAAAATCGTGGCCGGTGTCGCCAAACGGCGCTTCTTTCACGGTGGCGACATCTTGCTGGATGGGAAAAGCGTGCGCTACCGCGTGCCCAAACAGGCAGTACAGGACGGCATCGGCTATGTGACCGAAGACCGCAAGCTGGAGGGTTTTTTTGACAACATGTCGATTGCCGAAAACATCCACACCAGCCAGCTTGCGGCGGGTCTTGGCAGCGGCATGGTGCTGCGGATGCATGAAATGAAGGAACTGGCCGAAACCTGGATCACGGCGCTGAACATCAAGGCCATCAACTCTGATGGGCGGGTGGTCGAACTGTCGGGGGGCAACCAGCAAAAGGTGGTCATCGCCAAATCCTTGGTGCAAAAGCCGCATGTCATCATCTTTGACGAACCGACGCGCGGGGTTGATGTGGGGGCGATCGCCGAGATTCACCAACTGATCGGGCGGCTGGCGGATGAGGGGATGGCGATTGTGGTGATCTCATCCTATCTGCCGGAAATCATGAACCTGTCCGACCGCATTCTGGTAACCCAAAGCGGTCGCGTGGTGGAAGAATTCACTCCAGAAGAAGCGACCGAGAAAAAGATCATGCACGCGGCGGTGCATTGAGGGCTGCGGCCGCCACCTAGTGTCATGGAACGAAGGCGAGTGTCGATGGAAAACTGGATCAACCTTGCGGGCCGGGTCTGCGTTGTCACAGGGGCGGCGGGCGGCATGGGGCAGGCGATCACCCGCAGTTTTCTGTCGCTTGGCGCGCGGGTCGCGGCGCTGGATATTGAAGGCCGCGCTTGCGCCGATTTTGTCGGTTCTCTGGGGTTAAGCGACAGCAGCGTCATCGCCCTTCAATGCGATATTGCCGATCCCGATGCCGTCATCGCCGCCGAGGCGCGGGTGCAAAGCCATTTCGGGGCGGCGGATACGCTGATCAACAACGCGGCGGCGCTTGGCAAGAAATCCCTGCAGGACACCAGCTTTGCCGACTGGGCCCGCATTCTTGCCGTGAACCTGTCGGGCTATTTCAACTGCACGCAGGTGTTCGGGGCTGCGATGCGGGCCCGGGGGACGGGCGTGATCGTCCACATCGCCTCGATCGCCGCGACCGAGCCGGTGGGCAATGCCGGCCCCTACAGCCCCAGCAAGGCGGGCGTCCACATGCTGTCGCGCCAGATCGCCGTTGAATGGGGGCCGCTGGGAAT
>JAYTCN010000448.1:0-16786 GCA_043736475.1 Paracoccaceae bacterium | reverse complement strand
TATCTGCGGTCAATTGACCCCTCCCAATTCCGGATGAATTTCTAGACGGTCGCCGAGCACGACCCACGGTACTTTCTGGCTGTAAAAAACGTGAAAATCAGCCTGAAACTGTGAATAGTCAGCAAGCGATGCGGCATACAGATGAATATTTGCCAGATCTTCATCGCTGTCGTAGGCCATCGGCGATCCACAAATGCTACAGAAAAGCCGATGGACGCCGGGCGAGGACTGATAAGAGCCAGTCTTTTTGCCGGTCCAAAGCAACTGTCCTCGTGGAACGCCAAAGAACGTTGTGAAAGGAGCGGAACAGTTCCGCCGACAGCTTTCGCAATGGCAATGCCCTCGCCACGCCATCGCGCCCTCGAAGCTGTAAGTCGTTGCCTTGCAAAGGCAATGTCCGGTTGTCGTCATGACAACTCCTTTTGCATGGTGATAAAAGTCGTCCTTGTGAAGCCGGGATGGCAGTGTTCCTGGGTTTTCCTGAAACCCATGGTGCCAAAGGCAGCGATGTTTTCCGTCAATTCCACCCGCACCCGAAGCTCAAGTTGGTGCAGGTCGTGTGCCCGGGCGACGTCTGCCGCAGCATCTACAAGTGCCCGTGCGAGCCCTCTGCCGCGATAAGAAGGTTCGACGGCCACTCGTCCGACGTACAGGCTGGCGGGCTGATAAGTAAGCACAGCGCAGGCAACCGGCAGGTCCCTGTCCTCGATGACCCAAACCTCATCCGAAGCGGCCAACTGTTTGATCGTCAGTCGCGCTGAAGATGAGGGAGGGTCGACCCGTTCTTTCATATAGGCAAAATTGCGCCGAATAAGGTCGAGACATGCGGTCCAGTTATAGGTGGCGGTGGTGCGTCGGGGGGTCAAACTGGATCTTTCTCATCCCGGCAAGGTGCAATCAATCTGCTGAACGACGGCAGGCCGGCCATCGAGGGCTTCTCGCGACAGAATCTCTGTCGCCACGGCACCAGGATTTCCTGGAAACGGATCATGCTGTCGCTTCCATTTTCCGCGCCAGCTTCAGATCAAGGTCGGTCAAGCCGTTCGCATCATGCGTCGAAAGTGTAACATCTACCCGCTTGTAGACATTGCTCCATTCCGGGTGATGGTTCAGCTTTTCTGCGTGCAGCGCAATTCTTGTCATCCAGGCGAATGCTTCAATAAAGTTTCCGAATACAAATGACTTGTGGACAGCATCGCGGCCGTCAACCATGGCCCAACCGGCAGCGAACAATTCGGCTCGGCCAACGGCATCGAGGTTTTCAGGCATCCGGCTCCCTTTCCAGCTTTCGAAACGGCCCGTGGTTCGAAAGCATTTCAATCTCGCTTCCGACAGCGTCGCGTTCGGCCGTTAAATAGTCTGCGACCGCTCGCCTGAAACTTGGGTCTGCGATCCAGTGCAGCGAGTAGGTTGGCGTGGGCAAATACCCGCGTGCCAATTTGTGCTCGCCTTGAGCGCCTGCCTCTACGCGTGTCATTCCATGCGCAATAGCCCAGTCGATCGCCTGATAATAACACACTTCAAAGTGCAAGCAGGGATGATCCTCGATGCAGCCCCAGTAACGACCGTAAAGCGTGTCCCGCCCCAGAAAGTTCAACGCTCCGGCCACGAATTTCCCTTCGCGCTCGGCCAAAACCAGCAGAGTGTCATCACGCATGAATTGGTGCATAAGGTCGAAGAAGCCTCGTGTCAAATAAGGCTTTCCCCATTTTCGTGAGCCCGTGTCCTGATAGAATTTCCAGAAAGCATCCCAATGTCCCGACTCTATCTGGTCTCCCGTGAGAGCCAAAATCCTGCCGCCAAATGCCGCTGCGGTAGCCCGCTCTTTGCGAATTGCCTTGCGCTTGCGCGACGAAAGCGCAGCCAAAAAACCGTCAAAGTCAGCATACTGCTGGTTCACCCAGTGGTACTGCTGGGTGATGCGCGGCAAAAATCCATTGGTTGATCCGCTGATAAATTCGTCTTTGGTGCAAAAAGTTACGTGCAGTGACGAAAGGTTGTTCTCTTGCGCCAGCCGAATGGCGGCTTCCGCCAAGATTGCGCGACCAATTGCCTCCTCGCCTTCAAAAGTCAGGAACCGTCTACCGGTGGCCGGCGTGAATGGCACCGCTGCTTGCAGCTTTGGATAATACCTTCCGCCAGCCTGTTCCCAGGCCTGCGCCCAGTTGTGATCAAAGATATATTCGCCCTGGGAATGTGATTTGGCATAAACTGGCATTGCCGCAATAATCCTGCCTTCGCGGCGAGCGATCAAATGGCGTGGCTGCCAGCCAGAACGGCCGCCGACCGATCCACTGTCTTCGAGCGCTCTCAGAAACCTGTGGGTGGTAAACGGATCAACCGGTCGGCCAATTCCAGGGCAGGCGCACGCATCCCATTCCGAAGACGAGACTTCCGACACCCTTGCCAAGACGTCGATTGCAATTTGGTTACTGCCATCCACCGGAACAGCCTTTGGTCATTTCAGATCAGCAGTATAGCCTTCAAAGGTTATGTTGTCGGCAAATTTGCGTGCTTCAGATTCCTCAGCACTTGATCTGACTGTCCAGCAAAGAATCGCCAACCCCCGCTCCTTCGCTCGGGCAACATGCGACGACTGCAAGTCACTTTTGTCGTGCGAAATGAAACTCGCGCCCACCCGGCTCAAGGCGGACATTGCAGCGAGTTCCCCACGCCTCCCCTCCGGCACCGATGAGTAGTTTACCGCGCTGATATTACAGGTTGTCAATCCAACCGGAACATGCTGTGCGACGCTGGCAAAGGCAGCAACGGCGTGCGGATTGAACGACATGACTGCCAATGGACCGGCATAGGTATTTGCCAATTCTGCAACCCGCGCTTCAAGGGCACCAACCGCCGGACCAAGCGCACCGTCGTGATCTTTTATCTCGATCAGGACGGGAACGCGGCCAGCGATCACGGTAAAAATTTCGGCCAGGGTTGGAATAAATTCATCGCACGCCCGCAATTTTATTCGACCCAGCGCAGGCCCCGAGCGGCCGCGCAAATTCCCGATTTGATCGGTCAAACGATGCAGATCATGGTCGTGGAACACCATCGCCTCGCCGTCGGCTGCCATCTGGACATCAAGCTCTATTCCATAGCCTGCGGCTGTTGCCGCCGCAAATGCCCGGCGTGTATTCTCGATGATTCCTTGCGATGCGTTATGCAGGCCGCGATGCGCCAGAGGCTGCTTGCGAAAAACCTCTGGAAGCGGCGGCCGATCAGGCAATCTCGAAAATGCCCTCTACCTCGACCGCCACACCCAATGGCAGCGATACCACGCCGACGGCCGAACGTGCATGCTTGCCGACGTCGCCGAATAATTCAACCAAAAGGTCAGAGGCGCCATTTACCACCTTGGGATGATCAGTGAAATCCGGTGTCGCGTTGACAAAACCGGTCAGTTTGACAACCCGGACGACCCGATCCAAATCGCCGCCACAAGCGTCCCGAACGACCGACAACAGGTTGGCGGCACAAGTGCGCGCGGCCGCGTAGCCGGCTTCAACCGACGTTCCCGCGCCCAGCTTGCCAGCAATCGGGCCACCGGCATCGCGGGAAATCTGGCCCGACGTAAAGATCAGCGACCCATGGCGCACGAAGGGCACGTAAGTGGCGACCGATGATGGCATTTCCGGCAGGACCAGCCCCAGTTCTGCCAGCCGTTTTTCGATTTTCCCAGCCATTGCAACCCTTCTTCAATTCTCGCGGAACGCTTTGTTGAAGTAATCCGTAAACGGTTTCAACAGGTAACTTAACGCTGTTCGCTCGCCGGTTTGGATAAACGCGGTTACAGGCATTCCCGGAACCACCTCAAGAACTTTCAGTTTATCTATTTCACCCGGTTTCGGTAATATTTCCGCCGTGTAGAACGATTGTCCTGTCCGCTCGTCGGTGAAGGCATCTGCTGACACTTTGGTGACGGTTCCTAACAATTGTGGCGTGGTGCGGGAATCGAACGCTGCAAAAGTTAGCGTTGCATCCTGGCCGATCCGAACATTGTCAATCATCACTGGGTCAATTCGGCTGGAAATCACCCAAGGCGCATTTTGGGGAACGATATACAAAACGGGTTCTGCTGCCCGAACCACGGATCGCACGGCGTGCACTGCCATACCGTAAACGATCCCCGAAACGGGTGCGCGAATATCGAGGCGGTCCAGCGTCTCTTGTAGTCCAACGGCGCGTTGGCGCAGTTCATTTTCCCGGAACTGCATGTCGCGCAGCGTGGTCGCGGCTTCCTCGCGCAGTGCCGAACCCTGCTTGAGGATCTCGATCTCGATTTCGGCAATTCGCCCGCGGCTTTCGGCAATTCCGGCGGAAAGCTCGCCAATTGAGCCCTGCAGCCCTGCCTGTTCGCGTTGCAGAGCCAGTACTTTTCCGGCCTGTGTAAGGCCCTGCTCCAACAGGCTTTGCTGATCAACAAGTTCTTGACTCATCAAATCCAGTTGTTTGCTCACGGCCGCCAGTTGGGCTTCGGTTCCGCCAATCTGCAACCGGATTTGGGTTTGTCTTTCACGCAGCTGGGCAATTTCCTCGGTCAAGGTATTGCTGCGGGCGTCAAACAGGCTGATCTGGCCGGCAATCAGACCAGCAATTTGCTCGCTGCCTTCGGCGGCGAAGAGCAATTCTTCTTCAAAGGTTATTTCAGTCATGCCGTCGCGTTCGGCCGAAAGCCGGCCGCGCCGGGCGATCATTTCGTAGAGCTGGTCCTCGATTATCTTCAGATCGGATTTCAGCATCGTATCATCAAACCGAACCAAAACGTTTCCTGCTTGAACCCGATCACCGTCATCCACCAAAATTTCATCGACGACGCCACCATCCGGATGTTGAACGACTTGCCGGTTCACCTCGACCTCGACTTTGCCCTCGGCAACTATCGCGCCGGCGATATTGGCTGTTGCAGACCAGGTGCCTACACCCAAAATCAGGATTGCAAGCGAGATGAAGCCAACGGTCAATGGCATGCGAGCAGACCAGGTATTCATGGTTTCTCTCCTCGCAGCGTGGGCGCGATCTGGTCAAAATTTTTCAACTGTTCCTTGAGTACCTGATCACGCGGACCGAACGCTTTGCGTGTGCCCTTGTCGATTACCAGCAACAAGTCGCATTCGGCGATACCAGCCGGTCGATGCGCCATGATTATGACTGATTTTCCTTGCGCCTTCATCGCCCGGATCGCCGCGTTCAAGGCATTTGAACCTTCGGCGTCGAGGTTGGAGTTCGGCTCGTCAAGCACCAACACAACCGGATCTCCGAACATGGCCCGGGCGAGGCCAATGCGCTGCTTCTGCCCGCCTGACAGGCGTCCGCCGTTCTTGGTAATCAATGTATCATAACCCTGCGGCATCAGTTTTATCATTTCATGCGCGCCGGCTTTTTGAGCCGCTGTCACAACCATCTGGGGATCCGGATTCTTTTGCAGGCGGGCAATATTTTCGGCAATCGTTCCGTTGAACAACACCACATCTTGCGGCAAGTAACCGATATGTCTGCCCAGGTCATCTTCGCCATATTGGTCAATCGAGGCGCCATCCAAACGGACGATTCCGGCTGCGGGTTTCCAGATTCCAGTCAGAACGCGCGCCAACGTCGACTTTCCCGAAGCACTGACGCCAATGACTCCCAGCGCGTTTCCAGCTTCCAGACGGAAACTCAGCATGCGCAACGTCGCTGTTTCTTCACCGGGGGGAACGACGGTCAGTTGATGCGCCTCAAGAATGGCGCGTGGTTTCGGAAGGGTTGTGCGCTGAGGAGCAGGCGGCGAAGAAGAAAGCAGCTGCTTGAGCGACGTCCAGCCCTGTCGGGCCCGCAAAACCTGTGGCCATTGTCCGATTGCCGCTTCAATCGGCGCCAGCGCACGACCCAGAAGGATCGAGCCCGCAATCATCGCGCCTGCCGTCATTTCGCCGCGCAGGACGACCCACGCGCCCACAGCCAGCATGGCCGATTGCAAGAAAAACCGGAACGTTTTTGACATTGTCGAAAATGTTCCGGTCAAATCCGTGGTGGCAATGCTTTGTTGCAGCGCCTCTGTCCGTCGTATTTGCCAGCGGCTTACCGCGGCTGACTTCATGCCAAGACCGCGAACCGCTTCGCCTTCCTGACGCATCTCTTCGGCCATAGCGTCGCTGTCCATGCTCGCCGCTCCGGCCAAGGCCACAGGCTTCTTTGTCAATATTTGGCTGGCGATGGTAATGCCGACCAAAATTATTCCGCCTGCAACCGACATCCAACCGAGCAAAGGATGAAACACGAAGATTGCCGCGACAAAAATCGGCGTGAACGGCACATCGAAAATGGCAAAGAAAACCGGCGAAGACAGAAACTTTTCCACTGCTTCCAAGTCTTTCAGACCGGACGCGGGCCTTGCCCGTTCGCGGCCAACGACAGCCCGGCTCAGTAGAATTTCAAAGACACGTTCATCAAGCAGCGCCTGCAGGCGGGCACCGATCCGGCCAGCCACACGACCGCGGGCATATTCCAGAAAACCCATTATCGCGAACAGGGCGGTGACAAGAATTGACAAGGCAACCAATGTCTCTTCTGACCCGCTTCCCAGAACCCGGTCGTAAATTTGCAGCATGAACAATGGTCCGGTCAGCATCAGGATGTTGATGAAAACACTGAACAGCACCACGGCCAGCAACAGACCGCGGCCAGAGTTCAGCGCTGTCTTGAGCTCGTGCTCACCCGATGCGGTAGTTGTACGGTCAGCCATACATGGTGATCCTTGCCTCTTGAGCGCCCAGTTCACATAGTCACATAAGTCTGCCGCTACCAAGTGTCACGCTATCGCCACAGATTCACCTATTCTGGTGCTTCCATCAATGGAAGTTTCCGGTTCGAACGAATATAAGGTGGATGCAGAAAATTTATTAACCGGCGGTCAAAGGTTCGTTCCATTTTGCCAGCTTCTCTTTTCCTCAGGATATTTTTCGCGGTTGCGTTCGTGGCCGTCTTGCACGGCTGTTCCGAATCCGATCCCTTGCGCGGATTCATCCTTGATCCTTATGAGACGGCGAACCGGAAGACGCATGACACCAATAAAGCGTTGGATCGCGCAATAATCAGGCCAACGGCCGAAATCTATGCACAGGCGACCCCGGTCGGTATTCGGAAAATGGTTTCGAATTTTTCGGGGAATCTCAGCGAGCCGCGCTATGCCGTTAATCACCTTTTGCAAGGAGACTTGGTCGGTTTTTTCGGAACTGCGGGCCGGTTTGTTCTGAACACAACGCTTGGAATTGGCGGGTTGGCGGATCCGGCAGGCGAGTTGGGGCTTTTTGCCCAGCCAGCAGATTTCGGGCAGACCATGGGTGCATGGGGCATAAAGGAGGGTGCCTACGTCGAATTGCCGGTTCTTGGTCCAAGTTCGGAGCGGGATACGGCGGGGCGACTGGTCGATTTCCTGTTGGACCCGGTCAACACAATCGCGCGAAAACCTGCAACAAACTACTTTACCACGCTCAAGGGGCTTGATGTTCTGGGCACGCGGCACGATTTCGATGCTGCCGTCAATTCGATTCTGTACGACGCCGAGGACAGTTACGCGCTTGCCCGATTGCTCTATCTTCAATCGGTGCGTGGAGCGGCAAGCGGCGAGACCGTGCTGGAAGACCTGGAGAATCCCTATGCTGAATGACGCGAAAACAAACCGGCGCAAAGTACTGCTTGCGTTTGGAGCGGTTTCAGTCTTGGCGATGACGGCCAAAGTGGCGACGGCTGCATCACCCAGTCAGGCCGAGGGTCTGATCAATTCGGTGGTAGCCGATGTTCAGTCGATCATCGATTCCGGCAAAGGTGAAGGCGCCATGCTGGCGGATTTCGAGCAGATTTTTTCCAGTTATGCCGACGTGTCGATTATCGCCAAATCGGCATTGGGTGCCCCTTGGCGCGCTGCTTCTGAAGATCAGCGAAAGCGCTTCGTTGCAGCTTTCCGGGTGTATGTCAGTCGAAAATATGGCAAGCAATTCCGTGCCTTCATTGGCGGTAAAATCGAGATTGTGCGTTCGCGCGATGCCGGGCAAAAGGGTATCTTGGTTGAAACGCAGGCACTGCTGCAAGGCGAAGCGCCTTTTGCGGTTGAGTGGCAGGTCAGTGACGGCTCGGGTCGTCTCAAGTTTGTGAATCTCAATATTGAAGGCATCTGGTTGCTGACGACCGAGCGCGAAGAAATCGGGGCGTTTCTCGACAAGCGCGGCGGCGATCTTGAAAAACTGATCGCCGATTTGCCAGGTCTGGGCTGATTCGCCGCTGCATTAGGATGAACGGCCCCAATCGGTAATTTCGGGGTAGTGCAACGCCCGCCATTCGCGAACCCTTTTATTCATGACGCGCCGCCAAAGCCATGGGTTCAGGCTCAAAGCTGTCATGACCGGATACCCGAACGGCAACTGCGGCGCCAGATCTGCGGGATAGGTTTGCAGCAAGGGATACCTTCGATCAGGCCGTGAATGATGGTCTGAATGACGCTGCAAGTTGATCAGCAGATAGTTGGTAATACGATGGGCGGCGTTCCAGGAATGGTGCGGTCCGACCGGTTCGTATTTTCCGTTGCCGAGGTGTTTGCGGACCAGGCCATAGTGTTGGGTCTAGTTGACCTGCTCTAACACCAAGACGGCTATGAAAGACTGCAAAATGAAATAGCCGACCCCTGCCCGGCCACCGATCGCAAAGGCCGCAGCGAACATCAGAATCTGGCCGATTCCATATCGCCAGAAAGGATTGGAGTAATGCCAAACCGGTCGGTTCTTGATCTGCAGACGCTCAGATTCTGCTGACCAGGCTGACAACAGGCAACCTGGCAGAACGCGCGCAAAGTAGTGATAGAAACTTTCGTTGTAGCGCGCCGTCACCGGGTCACGCGGGGTGCAGACATGGCGATGGTGAACGATCACATGCTCGGACTTGAAATGAGCGTAAAGCACGGTCATCAGCAACCATTCGCCGAGACGTTGTTCCCACCGGTTCTTTTGGTGGATCAATTCGTGCGCGAAAACGATACCAACTGCCCCCGATATCAAGCCGGTGTTGATCATCAGAAAGATGCGCTCGTGCCAGTTCAGATGGCTTGCGTGCGTCGCCGCGTACAGGGTGATGATCAAGACCACGACCTGCAATGGCAGCCAAATCAATATGATCAGGCGCCTCCAGAATAGGTCTGCGTCGGGCGTTTGGGGGTTTTCGTTTGTCTCATTCTCGCCAAAAATCCGGTCCATGAATGAACTTAGAATGATGCCGTAAACCGGTACAATCCACAGCGTCCAACCGCCAAAAACTGCGGCGGCGACAAGCATCGGCACGTGGGCCAACGGCAACAGGAAAGGCAGCGCAGCGACCAAATCGGATCGTGGTTCGGACATGGGCGCAAGTCTGGCACGTCGAAGTCGACTGCTCAAGCCTTGTCGGCGGGGAATCGAAGTTGCAAAGCCTTTCGAAACAGATTCGGCAATCCTGTAGAATCCAGCGCACTTTTTGCCATGAAATGTCCGTTCGAACCAGCCGGGACGATAGAATGCATGACTTCCACGCGCAAATGGAAGTGCGTAAACGTATGTCGAATTTCGCCAATTGTCTGCCAGTCACCCGTAATCGGCGGCCCAGAGATATCGGTGCCATCCCAACCGCTGGTGGGTAACGCAAGCATGCCGCCGAGCAGGCCAAACTCGGGGCGACGTTCGACCAAAACTGCGCCATCAGAGCGAAAAGCGAGCCAGATTTTGCCCAGCCGAATCGGCTTTGCGGGTTTTGGTGATCGGGTCGGCAACCGGGCAGCCATGCCTAACATTTTGCCCCGGCATCCGGAGTTTACCGGGCAAGTCTCACAGACCGGCTTGCGGGGGGTACAAATGGTCGCCCCCAGGTCCATCACCGCCTGAGCATAATCGCCGACCCGGCTTTTGGGTGTCATACCGGCTGCAAATGCGAACAGGTCCGGCTTGGACGCAGGCATCGGCGTTTCGACGGCAAAATAGCGCGCCATTACCCGTTCGACATTTCCGTCAACGACAGTCGATTTTTGCCCAAAGGCGATGGCTGCAATCGCGGCGGCGGTATACCGGCCTATTCCAGGCAACTGCAGCAATTCGGTTTCGGTCCGCGGAAATTCGCCGGCTTTTGCAACAATGCGAGCGCTTTTGAGCAAGTTGCGGGCACGGGCATAATAGCCAAGACCCGCCCATTCCGACATGACCGATTCGTCGGCAGCTGCCGCAAGTTCCACGACAGTCGGCCAAAGTGCGACAAAGCGGCGAAAATAGCCTTCGACTGCGGCAACCGTGGTTTGTTGCAACATCACTTCCGACAGCCAGACCCGGTATGGATCGGGGCGTTTGCCTGACATGGGGGGCAACCGCCAAGGCAAAACTCTGGCGTTGCGGTCGTACCAGTCGAGCAGCGTGCCGGAAAACTCGGTGGCGGTATCACGCAAGATTTATGTTCGCTTTCTGTGCATTGAGGGTGGCAAAGCCCATCTGAGCAGATAAAAGCGGGCCAGGGATTGGTAAAGAGAGCATGGCACGGAAACCTGACATGGCAGGCGGAAAAGGCAAGGGGGCACCCTCTGTCAAACCCTTGGCGAAAGGATTCGTGCATGCGGGCGGCCTGGTGGCGACGCGCGTCCGTACAGCAGCAGAACAACGAGGTTTTGCCGAGACGCGCCTGCTGACACAATGGGCTGAAATCGCCGGGCATGAAACCGCGGAGATCGCGAAACCGATATCCGTTACCTACGGCTCCGGCGGGATTGGTGCGACATTGACCCTGCTTGCTGACGGCGCGCATGCGCCGGAACTGCAGCTGCAGTTGCCCGCAATCCGGGCACGGGTGAACGCCTGCTATGGCTACAATGCCATTTCGCGGATAAAACTGACGCAAACCGCAGCAACAGGGTTTGGCGAGCATGCCCAGGCTTTTGCACCAAAAGATACGGCCCCGATCCAGGATCAAGACGTGATTGCAGCGCTGGATCAGATCGGGGACACCGGTCTGCGGGAGGCACTTGACCGACTCGGCCGAAGCGTTCAGGCACGGCCAAAAACCCAATCGACAGGAAAGAGAACGCAATGAGAAATGCAATGTTGAGCCGCCGGAATGTGGTGATGTCTGCTTTGGCGGCAGGTGTAGCCGGCGTCGCCTGGTGGCAGTTGAAAGGCCGGCCCGGTCAAACGCCCATTGTGGCTATGCCAACCACGGCGGATGCGCCAACAACTGACTCTGCAGCCGCGTCACTGCCGCAGGTCAAGGAAATGTTCCTTGGCAATGCCGACGCCGCGGTGACGGTGGTGGAATATGCAAGCTACACCTGTCCGCATTGCGCGGCATTCCACCTGGAAGTTTTTCCGCTTCTCAAGGCCGAGTATATCGATACAGGCAAGATCAAATTCGTGTTCCGTGAGGTCTATTTCGATCGTCTTGGGCTTTGGGCGGGCATGCTTGCCCGCTGCGAAGGTGGCATGCGATACTTTGGCTTGGCGGACCTTTTGCTCACAAACCAAATGGATTGGGTGCGCAAGGAAAGTCCGCAAGAAATCGTCGAGGCAATGTATGCCCTGGGCCGGCAAACCGGCATGACCGACACGCAGATGGAAGCTTGCATCCAGGACCAGCCCACCGCAGAAGCACTTGTTGCCGACTTCCAAAAAAACGCCGAAGCTGACGAGGTCGATTCGACGCCGACCTTCATCCTGAACGGGACCAAGTTCGGCAATATGCCTTGGGATGAGTTCAAGGCCGAACTCGACAAGCTTTTGGCAATGTAATTCTGCATCAAGCGGGCATCAGATGAAATACGCGAATATCCTTGGCACTATTGGCAACACTCCGGTGGTGCGGATCAATAAACTGGCGCCTGCGGGTGTGAACCTTTTTGTCAAGATTGAAGCCTTTAATCCGCTTGGCTCGGTCAAGGATCGCTTGGCACTGGGCGTGATCGAGGCGGCGGAGAAATCCGGGGAGTTGAAACCCGGACAAACGGTGGTTGAGGCGACCAGCGGCAATACCGGCATTGGGCTCGCAATGGTCTGCGCCGCCAAAAGCTACCCGCTGGTTCTGACGATGGCCGAACCTTTCAGTGTCGAGCGTCGCCGGTTGATGCGGTTTTTGGGTGCAAAGGTGATCATCACCCCCGCCGCCGGTCGCGCGGTGGGCATGGTTGAGAAAGCCAAGGAACTGGCCGCTGCCCACGGTTGGTTCATGACCCGACAATTCGAGAACGAGGCTAATGCCGATATTCATTCGCAAACAACAGCAGTGGAAATCCTGCGCGACTTTGATGGCGAGGCCCTGGACTATTGGGTTACCGGTTTCGGAACTGGCGGCACGGTGAAAGGGGTGGCGCGTGTTTTGGCCAAGGAGCGACCGGCGACCAAGATCGTCTTGTGCGAACCCGCCGATGCACCGATGTTGACAAGTGGCGCGACGCAAGAGCGCCATGCAGATGGCTCGCCTGCCAAGCCGAACCCGGCCTGGAAGCCGCACCCCATGCAGGGTTGGAGCCCGGATTTCCTGCCAAAACTGGCTGCCGATGCGATGGCTGCAGGCAATATCGAGAGTGTGTTGACCGTCGCCAATGCCGATGCAATGCACTGGAGCAAACAATTGGCCCAGAGCGAAGGTATTTTTGTCGGCATCACGGCGGGAGCAACTTTTGCCGCAGCGCTGCAGGTCTGCGCAACGGCGAGGCCCGGAGCAAACATCCTATGCATGTTGCCCGATACCGGCGAGCGTTACCTGAGTACGCCGCTATTTGCCGATGTCGCTGCCGACATGAATGATGAGGAATTGGCGATTTCCCGGTCAACGCCTGGCTTGCAGATGCCGGTGGCGTGAGCACTACGACGAGATAGTACGTTCGCGCTCTTGACGGCGGCGATATGGCAATTCAGCGGCGTGCCCGCGACGGCTGTTGCGTTGTGGCAAATGAAATGCGCAAATTCCTATGGAAACAAGTTGTCCAATAACCTGTCCAATTCTGCAGGCTCGTCGATTACCAGCCGCACCGGCAGTGTAATCACTTTCACCATGAAGGCCGCCGGCAATCTTGCCGCATCTTTTTCGGTTGTAACGAGTTGGGCGTTGAGCGCATTTGCCTGGTTGTGCAACCGCTTCAGGATTGCGGCACTGTAAGGCGCATGGTCGCCAAATTCGCGGGTGGCGACGACGTTTGCGCCGAGTGTGCGCAGGGTGGCAAAAAATTTCTCCGGACGTCCGATACCGGCAAAAGCCAGAACTTTCTGCTCTGTCCAGTCCATTCCAGTCGGCAATGGCCGAAGGTCGGCGTTCAGCGCAGTGACCGACGGCCATTTGATGCGAAAAGCAGATTGCGACGCTTTGTCTCCGATAAGCAAAGTCAAATCGGCGCGTCCCAGGCCCGGCGCAACTGGTTCGCGTAGTGGTCCGGCGGGAATGACGAGGCCATTGCCAAATCCGGCCAAGGCGTCGATGGTCAGGACGGATAGATCGTGGTGTAATCCGGCATTCTGAAAGCCGTCATCGAGTACAATCGCCTTGGCCCCGGCCGCGATGGCGGCTTTGGCGGCGGCGGCGCGATCTTTTCCGATCCAGGTAGGTGCAAAAGCGGCGAGCAGCAAAGGTTCGTCGCCGACCTGGCTGGCCATATGACGCGAGGGATCTAGTCGCAACGGCCCTTGTTCCGAGCCACCATAGCCGCGCGACACGAAATGAGCGGCGACCTTCCGTCTCGAAAGATTTTCCATGACGGCAATCGCCGTCGGTGTTTTGCCGGTGCCGCCGACCGTCAAGTTGCCGATGCAGATGACCGGAACGGCAAGTTTCTCGCGTTTTCCGCTTCGCAGCCGCCGACTGGTTTCAACGCGCCACAGCCATGCCAACGGCGTTGCCAACCTGGGGATCGGCCCATCGTGCGCCCAAAAGCGGGGCGTTTTCATCATGCCGCCTTGACCGGAGCCGGCAAGTGCGACCTGATCAGGTCAATTGCCTTGTCGGTAACTTCGGCGCCGTCGCTGATCGCCGACCATGCAGCGGCGGCCATCAGTGCGGCTTGATCGGGCTGCAACGTATCAGAAAGCGCCGCACCAAGTTCTTCGGCGCTATTCACTTCACGCGCCGCTTTTGTTTCGCCGAAGCGCGCATATGAATCTTTGAAATTGAAGACATGGGGGCCATGCAGGATTGCCGAGCCAAGTGTTGCCGGTTCAAACGGGTTGTGCCCGCCGACGGGCACCAGCGAACCACCGACGAAGGCGACCGAAGCGAGGCGATACCAAAGCCCGAGTTCGCCCATCGTGTCGGCCAAGTAGATGTCGGTGTCTTTCTCCAGCGACTCTCCGCGCGATCTGCGAGCAATATTCCAGTCGTCCACCGGCAGAGATGCGAGGATTGAGTCCGCCCGGTCGGCATGTCGCGGAACAAGAATCAGCAGCAGCCTTGGCGTGGTTCGTTCGGCAATGCGGTGGGCTGCTTCGATCATCACTTCCTCGCCTTCATGGGTGGAAGCAGCAACCCAGACCGGGCGGCCGGACAACAGCTTGGTCAGACGGGCGAGTTCCTTTTCGTCGCAGGGAAGAGGCTCCGATCCCTCTTTCAGGCTACCCGTGGTCTCGAGCCGTTTCGGGTCCATGCCCAATATCTCGAAATGGTCTGCTGTGGACACATCCTGGGTTTGAATGAACTCAAACCGGTTGAGAAGCGCGGCGATCGTGCTTTTGAACCAGCGCCACCGTTTGGCCGACCGATCAGAAATTCGGGCATTGACCGAGATCATCGGAATCTGCCGCCGCGACGTTTCCACAATCAGCGTCGGCCAGAATTCGCTTTCCGACCAGACCGCCAGATCGGGCCGCCAATGGTCAAGAAATGCCGTCACGGCGGGCAGCATGTCGAGCGGGATGAATTGGTGAACCACCCGGTCGGGCAGCCGGGTTTTCAACAACTCGGCAGCGGTCGAGGTGCCGGTGGTGATCAGGCAGGTCAGCCCCTGGTCCTCGGACACCAAACGACGCAGAATTTCCAGCAGCGCCAGCGATTCACCGACGCTGACCGCGTGAAACCAGATCAGGCGACCGTCCGGTCTTGCGATCGATGCCCGTCCCAATCGTTCGGCCAGCCGGGATTTGTCGGCATCGCGCTTGGCAAATCGCGTGCGGATCAACCAATGCGCCAGCGGCATGCCGCGTTTGGTGGCGGCGAGATAGAGCGCGAGGGCGAAGGGGTTCGAGGTCAAATGCTGGGCCTGCCGGTTATTGCCCGGCGCGGTTCATGCCTGCTCGTCGTGCAGCCGGTGCAGATGCGCGATGTAATAGCGCATATGGGCATTGTCGATAGAGCGCTGCGCCTCGGCGGGCTACTTTATAGTTGGACGGCGCGGTGTCGTGATGTCCCTTCCGCAGGCCAAGCCCGCATTCTCCATTGTTGGACAAAAACTCGTGCTTTACCACAAAGCCAAGGCGCGACGGTGCGCAGCACCGGCACGATGGTCCGGGGGACCATCGTGAGCGACGTGCGCGATGACGGTAGCCAAGCCGGTGGGCTGGGTCGGGCGTCGAGATAGGCCCGCGCCGGACCGCGGGAGGGGGCGAGAATCGCGCCCGCCCGGGGGGCGGTCAGGCGCGGGCCGATCGGCGGGGCCAATCGACCGGTCTGTTTGGCCGGCACTGTGGCCGCGATTTGTCACTCGCCAAATCGCGGGGTGCCGTGTGTGCAACTCAAACTGAAGTGATCTCACTTTAGGGCACCGCCTACTATGTCCAGCCGTCGCCCTCATCAAAGCCAACACGCGGCTTCGCGAACCGATAGCCCTGCCACAAAAACTTGATTGCCCCGACCAAGCCAAATTTCGGTACAACTGTCCGCAACAGTTGGTCGAGTGTGATGATGGTGACTGATGTCTTTATTTTCGACCGTTCAACAACTTTCTTTTGCTTGTAGTCCATAGTCAAAAAGTAGTCGATGCTCGCGCTTTCGGCGCACCATAAATGGTAGGCGTCCAGTGCTTGATTTGGATTAAGCGGCTTACTTTCGCCCTGATACGCTCCCGTCATTTTCGTCAGTTCGACATAGCGCGGGTTTTTGACGCTGCATACGAAGTCAAGAGTATGCTCTTTGAACTTCTTTTTGCCGCCAAGGATCATGCGCGACTGCGGCGCGATGGGGTCAGGAACCTCGCCAATGGGGCAACCGAAAAAACGTCCCGACGGGCTTGCCATGCCCGGAAGCCCCCAAGTTTCTAAGTCAACTTCGCGGTGAGTGTAGAACCTGAGCCGTTCGGAAATCCCGGAATAGGCAAGCATACCTAGGCACACTGCGTCTCGTTTCTGAACTTCGTTCTTGATCTTGTGTAGGTCGTTGACAGTGTAAGGTTCATGGTATTCTGTCTCGAAATTAGTACCACCCCAATTAATGGTAGCCTTCTTCGGGCGATAAACGTGTTTCTTTACGGCCGAAAACTTCAAAATGTTTGTGTCAATGAATACGTTTGCTACCGACTTCGGACTTCCCATCGCGCTTCCAATAACTTTTCGGGCTTCGTCCAAGCATAGTGCAAATTGCTAACTACTGGATTGAATCCAACATTTGGAACCCTCTGTTTCTGGCTGCGATAATTTCCTCCGGATTTGCCCGCCGAGTGAAGGGTTTAGCCTCGCTTTGATTGTGGTTTTTGATGAAGCTGCCAATGGCGGTTTCGAGTTCGGCGACGGACCGGACGACGCCGTGTTTCAGTCCGCGGCGGGTGAGTTTGGCGAAGCAGCCCCCGACGGCGTTCAGCCAGGAGCCTGCTGCCGGCACGAAGTGGAAGGTC
>JAYTCN010000447.1:0-2929 GCA_043736475.1 Paracoccaceae bacterium | reverse complement strand
CAAGACCGCCACCGGCAACCCGCGGTTTGACGGCTTGAACCAGATCGGCGCCCCCAAGGCCAAACCGGCGCTGAGTGCCGAAAAGGCGGCGCTTCTGGCCAAGATGAAAGCGGCGTTCGAGGCGAAGAAAAAGGGGTGAGGGTCGGGCTGGCGGGGTTCAAATCATTATCGGCGCCAATAGGGTGAACGGACTGTCGATACAAAGCTGAACCGTGATGAACAAGTCGGTTGATGCGGTCAAAGGGCTGGTCGCCGCCTGCAAGGTGATTGACGCCTTTGTTGGCCTGATGCAATGATATCGCCCAGTTGGATCAGGGTTTGCTCAAGCGCCCATCATCCAGAATGACCGTCCACAGCCTCCCCGTGTCTGGGCTAATCATTGCGAAGGATGCCACATGTCGGCCACGACAACCTCTGGTTCATGGTGTGTCCATTCGACTGTGCATGAGTCGGTTGAACTGCTGTGCGCGTTCACAGCACACTATCTGGATATGGGCGCCAGTGAGGTGCATCTGTTCCTTGATCGGCCGACAGAGGAAGTGGTCGAAACGCTGCGCAGGGTTGACGGCGTGCGGCTGACGCTGTGCGACAATATCTATTGGGCGCAAAGCAGTGCAGGCCACCGTCCCGACGGCCAAGTGCGGCGGCAGGTAATCAATGCGAACCGGGCCTATTCGCAGGCTAAACAGGATTGGCTGCTGTTCTGCGACGCAGATGAATACGTCTTTTCCCCGGTCGATTTTGCTCACACACTCGCAGCAGTCAATGTATCGGACGGCTATGCAAAAATAGGTGTAGTCGAGCGGGCTTATTCATCTGAGGATCCACAACAAACGCTTTTCGACAGTACATTTTTCCGAGTGCCGGTTGATCCCGCCGTTGTCGACCTGAACGAGGTCTACGGCGACTATGCCAAATTGTTCGCGCGGGGCACGCTCGGCCACACCCGTGGCAAGTGCGTGGTCAGAACCGGCTTGCCCTACGACCTCAGGGTGCATTTCCCGGTTGACCAGGACAGCCGTTTGAACAGGCACCAGCAACAAAAGGCGTCGATTGAGGCAAACCCGCTCTCCGGTCCCAAGTTGCTGCATTTCGATGGCTTTACCCCATTGCACTGGATGGTCAAGCTGTTGAAACGGCATCAGAATAATCAAGCCGATGCTGACAATTCGGTCAGACGTGCTGAAGGTGACCAGAGGAAGCGGTCTCTCCAGATTGACGAAATGTACGCAGCCCGTAACGATTCCGCGCGGTTACTCAGCCTGAACCGGGCCCAGTTCATTGACAATAGCTTGCGGCACCAACTGCAACAGTTCGGCGGCTTGTTCGAAGCCAAGCTGCAAATTGAGGCAACGGCACGTCGGTATTTCAAGGAAGTAACGCTCGATTTCTCGGTGGCAACCTTTGATGCCCGCCTGCGAGAGCAGAATGCCGCGTTGATCGCCGATACAGCTTGGCCTGTTTTGAAAGTCTGATCGCTTCTGATGGTCGGTGACTTGGACCGCCCGGATGTTTGGCATAAGTGTGCCTTCGAACGTACGCATCCTCCGGCTGACTACATCAAAAACTCACCGACTCGCAGTCCAGCGCCCACATGTGATCACACGTTTCCACGCTGTGATCACAAAAGTCCGATTTCCGGCGCTAACATCCGGAAATCCGCAATCCTTTCTTTTTTCGTTACGATTTCCATGCCATAGCGCGCTGAACAGCCGGTGCCCAGGCAACGGCGGCAGCATGCAAAGGGCGGGCAGATGAACATCCATGAATATCAGGCCAAGAAATTGCTGCGCGACGCCGGGGTGCCGGTCTCCGATGGCCGGGTGGTGCTGCGGGCGGAGGAGGCGAAGTCTGCCGCCAGCGAGCTGGATGGCCCCTTATGGGTGGTCAAGTCGCAGATTCACGCCGGTGGCCGTGGCAAGGGCCATTTCATCGAGGCCGAGGCCGGTGAAAAGGGCGGCGTCCGTCTGGCCCGGTCGGTCGGTGAAGCCGCTGAACAGGCCGCCCGGATGCTGGGCCGCACCCTGGTGACCCACCAGACCGGCCCGGCCGGCAAACAGGTCAACCGCATCTATATCGAAGACGGCTCCGACATTGCGAAAGAGTTCTATCTGGCGCTGCTGGTCGATCGCGGCTCCAGCCGCATTTCCATCGTGGCATCGACCGAAGGCGGCATGAACATCGAGGAGGTGGCGCACGACACCCCGGAAAAGATCCTCGATTTCGCCATCGACCCCGCCACCGGGTTCCAGCCGTTCCACGCCCGCCGGGTCGCCTTTGCGCTGGGGCTGGAAGGCAAGCAGATCAAGCAATGCGTCACCCTGCTGTCGACTTTGTACCGGTTCTTTGTCGAAAAAGACTGCGAGATGCTGGAGATCAACCCGCTGGTGGTGACCACCGACGGCGATCTGAAATGCCTCGATGCCAAGATGTCGTTCGACGGCAATGCCCTGGACCGCCAACCCGACATCATGGCGCTGCGCGACGAGTCCGAGGAAGACCCGAAGGAGCTGGCGGCCAGCAAATTCGACCTGAACTACATCGCGCTGGATGGCGAGATCGGCTGCATGGTCAATGGTGCGGGCCTCGCAATGGCGACGATGGACATCATCAAGCTGTACGGTGCCGAACCCGCCAACTTCCTGGATGTCGGCGGCGGTGCCACCCGGGAAAAGGTCACCGAGGCGTTCAAGATCATCACCTCTGATCCCAACGTCAAAGGCATTCTGGTCAACATCTTCGGCGGCATCATGCGCTGCGACATCATCGCCGAAGGGGTGATCGCAGCGGTAAAAGAGGTCGGCCTCAAGGTGCCGCTGGTGGTCCGGCTGGAGGGCACCAACGTCGAGCTGGGCAAGGACATCATCCGAAACTCAGGCCTGAACGTGATCGCCGCTGACAATCTGTCAGACGCCGCACAGAAGATCGT
>JAYTCN010000446.1:0-2930 GCA_043736475.1 Paracoccaceae bacterium | reverse complement strand
CGGCCATCCATGGCTTGGCCAGGGCCATATACCAAACTGCTCCGAACGCATACGAAGCTGCTGCCGCGACCAGTACCGCCAGAAATTGCATTGTTTTGCCCCTCGCTGTTTGCCGATACTTTGACAAGCAACGGCAATCGTTGCAACTTCTTTTCAGTTGATGAACTTTTCGGAAATCCAGACCGGGCTGTTGTCTACCGGGTGCCGGACCTGCACCCAACTGCCGTCACGTTTGCCGGTCAGGACAAGCGTTTCGCCGAAGACAACCGTTCCGATCTTGTCAAAGTCGGTTGACGGGCCGAGACGAAGATTGACAGCTTCGCCAGTGACACTGGCGGTCAGCGCAATTACGGGCGAAACGATTGCGGCCACGGGCTCCGCGACGGATGCCGTCGCAAGCGTTGCCGGGGAATAGGTAGCCAAAACCATTGGTTCGCTTCCGCTGCTTTCCAAAGCCACAGTCGCTTGCGCCGAGGCTGCAGGCGCGATTGTAACCGCTGGCACATTCACCACAACCGGATTGGCCGCCCGATACGTCGCGAACACCGACGATTCGCCGGTGCCGATATAACCGGCTGCACACAGCAATGTGCCGATGGTCAGATTAAGAAATACCGTCCAGTTACTGTACATTTTGCGACCCCAACACCTTGCCGGACGGTTCTATCCGGTACGCGCGTCTGGTCCTGCCTGTAAAAGTGACCGTTCTGTGGTCGTTTCCGCCCCGCAATACGTGTCATTTTCGCGATTCATTCGTTGAATTTCTTTTGCCGCATCATAGCATTTTTCCGCAAGAAGTAAACGAAACCTTACGTCAGTCGCGTCATGTTCGTTCACAATCCGACAATATTTCAGGTCCTTGGATAGCGCCCCATGCTGCAGACCAGTTTCCATTCGCCGGGAGTTACCGGTTGGACCGACAGTCTTGAATTCTTCACGAGCACCATTTCACGCAACGCCGGTTCGGACTTGCATTGTTCCAACGTTACAGGCTGGACAAACGGGCCTGCCGCACGGACATCGACGCAATCCCAACGAAGGTCGTCAGCCGTACTGTCCGGGTGCGAGAGTCCGCATACCTCGACGACGCCCACAATCCGTTTCTCTTCGACCGAATGGTAGAAAAATCCGAGATCGCCAATCTGCATCAAACGCATGTTGTTGCGCGCCTGGTAATTGCGCACTCCGTACCATTCGGCGCCTTTTTTTCCGACAGCCAGCTGATGTGGCCAGCCGAAGACAGCCGACTCGGACTTGAACAGCCAATAATTCACTGTGTTGACTCTCCCTGTTCCGACCGCAAAGGTCTGGTGAGCAGCAATTCCATTGCTTGCGGAATTGTTATCCTCGCTGACAAAACCGCCGCAACTGCATTGGCGATAGGCAGGTCGACGTTGTTTGACTTTGCAAGCGCACAAGCGGCATGGGCGGTCGCAATTCCTTCCACTGTCGCGTTCGCATTCGCGGTTTTGCCAGCGCCAAGTGCATGACCACTGGCGAAATTGCGGGACTGGACCGACGTGCAGGTCAGAGCCAGATCGCCCAAACCGGACAAACCGGTCAACGTTTCCGGATGCGCGCCCAGTGCCAGTGCCAAGCGGTTCATTTCGGCAAATCCGCGCGTCATCAGGGCCGCGCGCGCGCTTTCCCCCAAGCCTGCACCAGCCGACATGCCGCAGGCGAGGGCGATGACGTTTTTCAAGGCACCTCCAAGCTGGGCGCCACGAATGTCCCGGGTCAAATACAGACGCAGACGCGGCGTGGAGAGCAGGCTTTGCATTGCAACACCGGTGTCCGGCGATACACAGGCCAGGGTGAGTGCCGTCGGCAGTCCGGCAGCAATCTCGGCAGCGAAACCCGGACCGGTGAGTGCGGCAATGCGCGCCTTTGGCAAATGCGCCGCCACGACCTGCGATTGCAGTTTCTGACTGCCCTGCTCGATGCCCTTGGCGCAACAGACGATCGGGGCGTCTGGAAAAGCTGCAGAATGCGCCTTCAAAAGTGCACCGGATTGCTGTGCCGGTACCGCTAACAGAAGTGCCGACGCTCCAGCCAAATCTGCCAGATCACTGGTCACCAGAATCAAATCAGGCAATCGGATACCCTGCAACTTCGCCGCGTTGACGCGCGCGCGCTGGATAGCTGCCGCTTTTTCGAAATCGCGCGACCAGAGCCGCACGTCGCGTCCATCGTTTGCCAACGCGATCGCAAGTGCTGTGCCAAATGCTCCGGCACCCAGGATGGCGATACTCATGCCTTGGCTCCTTTTCGACCTGAGCCAATTATCGGCGCCGATGCACCGTCAAGCGGCCAGCGGGGGCGGGCGGAAAAGGCCGCGCCAGCTGCAAGACCGGTTGCATGAAGTTCAATTCCGACCCAGGCGATCATTGCACCATTGTCGGTGCAGAGTGCCAATGGCGGTGCCAGAAAGCGAAAACCGCAAGTCTCCGCCGCGCCGGATATTGACCGCTTGATCATCTGATTGGCGGCCACGCCACCGGCGACAGCGATGACATGAGTACCGTTGGCGGCAGGGGATTCCATGGCGCGGCGTGATTTTTCGGCCAGAACGTCGGAAGCTGCCGCCTGGAAGCCGGCGCAGACGTCGGCTCGGTCTTGCCGGGTCATGATGCAGCCGAACGCATCAATCTGGCGGCGTACCGCAGTTTTCAGCCCCGAAAACGACATGTCGCAGCCGGGGACGTCGAGAAGCGGGCGCGGGAATCTGAACCTGTTTGCGTCGCCGGTGCGTGCGTCTGCTTCGACCAATGGTCCGCCTGGGTAGCCCAATCCCAGAAGCCGCGCGATCTTGTCAAAGGCTTCGCCGGGGGCGTCGTCGATGGTGCCGCCCAATCGGCTAAAACGGTCCGGCGCTTCAACTCGCAGGAACTGACAGTGGCCGCCCGAGACGAGCAGCATGAGATAGGGAA
>JAYTCN010000445.1:0-2931 GCA_043736475.1 Paracoccaceae bacterium | reverse complement strand
GCGGGCGGAATTGCAGACGATTCTGGCAGCCCAGGTGGTGCCGACGCGGGCCGAGCCCGGCTGCCTCAACTACGACTTCCATGTCGATCCCGCCGATCCTTGCGTCTTCGTGTTTTACGAAAACTGGCGCCGCCAGGCCGACCATGACGCCCATGAAACGATGCCGCACCTCAAACCGCTGTTTTCGCAGATGGACCGGCTGCTGGCCTGCCCGGTGGCGATCCGCCATCTGAGAATGCTGAGCGAAATGGCGATCTAGGGCATTTTCCAAATACCAGTTTAACCGTCCAACACGGAGATCGCCGCGCGGCCGAAAGAGGCGGGCATCAGCGTCATCGCCGGTACGCTCACCCCCGGGCGCCTGCGCCCCGGTCAGGACTTCTCCCAGGCTACCCTTGGTACCGTCTACGGACCGTTTTATGGCGGAACCCAGACCGACACGTGTCGCAAGCAGCTCAACGCGTTCATCCGCACCTCGGGCATTTTCGACGGGGTCATCGATTTCGAAGGTGCGGTACTCAACCCGGCGACCGGCGCGATGCACGAAGTCTACACGCCGAACAGCGACGGCGGCCCCGGCGACTGGCTGCATCCGAACCGGATCGGCCTGCAGGCAATGGCGGCGGCGATCGATCCGGCTGCGCTGAAGCTGGAACTTGCAGCCGGCTGAGCTGCGCAGCAGCAATCACGATTGTCACCAGCGGCGGCGCGAGAAGATCGCGCCGCCTGCGCGCCGGGCCCGGCTGCATCAACCATGACTTCCACGACGCCGCCGCCGATCCCTGTTGCTTTGTGTTTTACGGGAACTGGCGAACGCAGTCCGGCCCAAATCCATCGCAGCGACGACGATTAGATGTTTAGTCCGCGATCTTCCGCCCGAACGTGATGTCCCACGTTCGCCGCCGCTCTTGGCGAGTGGCACCAACTCACCGCGGGGCTTTGTCAGAGGAAATTCTGGTTGCACGTGGTGCGGCGGATTTCCAGTTTCACTGGATGACCAAACCCTGCCCCTTTCGCTATTTCAAAACTTCGCCCGAGATCATTCGCCTGGCGGTGATGATGTATGTCCGCTTTCCACTTTCGCTGCACAACTTGGCGGGCCTGCTGCATGAGCGCGGCATACAGATCAGCCAAGAGACGGTCGGGATCTGGCAGAACCGGTTCGGAGCGATTGGAAGTGCAGGTTCTCATGGCGGGTCCGCCCAGAGTGGGTTCGACTCCAGTCCCGTCCGCTCCGCCAGCCGCCCCGGACTGCCTCCGCTTGTGCTTTTCTGCCGCAGAATACCGCGCAATTCCCGCAGGTCAGGGCTTCCCTTCATCGTGGCCCAATCGTTGCAGTGCCGGGCGCCATCGACACCGGCGAACGAATTTCAGGCTGAACCGTGCGGCTGCTGGCGCCGGGTAGCGGCAGCCGGGTTCAGCCTGAAGCCGGCCAGGTTCCGGCAAGGGGCGACTGCTTGGGATCAATCTGACGCCAGCACGCCAGGACACTATTCCCGAAGGGATGAACGTTGCGGGCCGGGTTGGTCTTTCTGTCGCCAGGGCCGGACAAATTATCAATAAAAACTTGACTCAAATTGGGAAATGTGGGACGGAATCGCGAATTGGCTATGGATTCGGAGGAATGCCCGGCAGGCATGCACGGGAAATTTGTCGAGCTTGTGTAACGAGACCCCCACTGCGCAAGTTTTTCCAGTCGCAATTAACAGTGGGGAAGTATCATGTTGCTTAAGCAGTCGGACCTGGATTTCATACTCGCGCAAATCCTTTTTGGCGCCAATCCGCCAGTTGGAACCGATCCATTCACCATCCAGGGCATCCGCAGTGTCGACGGAACCTTCAACAATCTGTTGCACATCAACGGGTTCATCGATCAGCACGGGAATACCGTAAACACCGATACTTTCGGCGTCGCCAATCAGGCGTTCATCCATGTGACACCGAAGGTGTTCCTCAATGGTCCGGCCGCGCCAGGCTCGATAATCCCTGGTTTTGACGACAACTACGCCCAGGGCTTGAACGTGGTGGACACATCACCGCGCATCATCAGCAACCTGGTGGTGGATATGAATGGCGCACCGCCGGAAGCGACAGGCAACCCAGGCGACCCGGCCATTTTTGTTACGCCGTTCAATTCCCTGTTCACGATATTCGGCCAATTCGTCGATCACGGCCTTGATTTCATCGACAAGGGCGGCTCCGGCGTCGTCTTGATCCCGATTCTGCCGGGCGATCCGCTGTTCGACCCCACCCCCGGCGCCTTGAATATGATGCCGGTGACGCGGGCCACGCTTGACATTAACGGCAATACCAAAGACTCGACGGCACCACTGGTTGATCAACAGCAGACCTATGGTTCGGACCAGAACACGCGCTTCTTCCTGCTGGAATATGACGCCGGTGGTGTGGCGACGGGACGGCTGGTGACCGGCGTCGACGGCGGCATGGCAACCTGGGCCGACGTCAAGGCCAATGCGCTTCTCAGAGGCATCGTGCTTACCGATGCCGATGTCGGAAACATCCCCTCTGTTGCCCTGCAGGATCCGGCGCTTCTGTTCAATCAGATCACGAACCCGAACGTCCGGACCGGCGTGACCGGCCAAAAATTCCTGGCCGACATCGCCCATCACGCGGCGCCCGGAACCTTCGATGCCGACGGCCCTGGCGGCAACCCGCCAATTCCAAAGGTGGCCGACTCTGACCTTGGGCCAGAAGGCCTGTTTGGCGACGACTTCAATCCGGCAACTTATGATGACGAATTGCTCAACGCCCATTTCATTGCCGGCGATGCCCGGGTCAACGAAAACGTTGTGCTCTCCTCGATCCACTCCGTGTTCCACGCCGAGCACAACCGTCTGGTCGAACAGATCGAAAACAGAATTGCCCAGCGCGATCTGGTGACGCCCGGTTTCGCGGCGCAATGGACCGGCG
>JAYTCN010000444.1:0-16834 GCA_043736475.1 Paracoccaceae bacterium | reverse complement strand
TCGATTTTGTGGCGCAGGACTGCAGATGCAGGTCGACCGACAGCGGGTGTTGCAGATGCGCCAGGCTGACAAGCCGCAGGACCGGGCCGCCGATTTCGCCATGCGCCTCGGACCACAGCGCCAGTTCGCTGTCGGCAGCCGAAATCACCACGATGTCGCCCGGCGTCTGCCCGGGATCGACGGCGGCCGCCCCGTCGTCGATCATCCCCGGCTGGGCGGCAAGAAGGTGCATCAGGCGGCCAGTCCGGCCGCAATCGCCGCCCGGTCGAGGCCGGCTTCGCCGATCACAACCAGCCGGGTTGTCCGGGCCCCCTTGTGCGGTTGGTCGTAATAGGTTTCGATCCTTGTGCCGACGGCCTGGATGGTCATCCGCAACGGTTTGCCGCGCACGGCGATGAACCCTTTCAGGCGCAGAACGTCATGGCTGCGGATCACTGCGGTGGCGCGGACGACAAACCCCGCCGGATCGGCGATTTCGGGCAATTCGAGCACGAAGCTCTCGAATTCGTCGTGATTGTGATCCTCGCCCTCGCGGTCGTGATGCGGCGCGAAACGCAGCGCCATGTCATCCTCGGCTCGCGCGGATTGCCCCAGCAGAACCGATACCGGCAGCGCCCCCATGCTGGTTTTCAGCACTTGCACGCCGGTGCGGGTTTCAGCGCGCAGCCGGGCGACCAGGGCGTCGGATTCGCCCGCGGCCAGCAGATCGGTTTTGTTGACGATGATCATGTCGGCACAGGCGAGCTGATCGTCGAACAGTTCGGACAGCGGCGTTTCGTGGTCGAGGGCGCCATCGGCCCGTCTTTGCGCATCGACCGCGGCTTCGTTCTGGGCGAAACGACCTTCGGCCAGCGCTTTGCCATCGACCAGCGTCACCACCCCATCCACCGTCACCCGGTTGCGGATTTCCGGCCAGCCAAAGGCGCGAACCAGCGGCTGCGGCAAGGCGAGGCCGCTGGTTTCGATGACGATATGATCGGGTTTTTCAGCACGATTCAGCAGTTTTTCCAGTGCGGGGACGAAATCATCGGCGACCGTGCAGCAGATGCAGCCGTTCGAGAGTTCGATCATGTCGTCGTCGCGGCAGCCGGCGATGGCGCAGCCGCGCAGGATTTCGCCATCGACCCCCAGATCGCCGAATTCGTTGATGATCAGGGCGATCCGCCGCCCGCCAGCGTTTTGCAACAGGTGGCGGATCAGGGTGGTTTTGCCGGCACCGAGAAAACCGGTGATGATGGTGGCGGGGATTTTGCCGCTCATGCCGGTGACCCTTCGCGTTGCCAGAACCAGGCGGCGAACAGGCCGAGCAGCACCCAGCCCGCCGCCGCCACCGCCTGCGCCCGGCCGACGAATTCCGCCGCCAGTTCCGGCGGCACCACGCCCTGGAAAGCCGCGGGTTGCGGCGCGCCGATCAGATGCGGCAACGCGATCAGCGCCGCGCCCAGCGCCCACAGGCCCCAGTTGCGGCCAAGGCCGAGACAGGCGAGCCCGGCGGCCGAGGCGGCGACGGTCGCCACCCACCAGATCTGCCGCGGCAAAAGATCGGCGGCGGCATTACCCGGCAGTTCCGGGGCCAGACCGGCACCCGGCAGCAGATGCAGCGCCAGAAACCCGCCGAGCCCCCAAAGCAGCCCGGCCCGCGGGCCGACGGCAATGCCGCGCTGCCCGGCTGCGGCAAAACCGGCGACCATCAGCAGGCCGAAACCGATATAACTGGCCAAAGTCGTCAGCATCGTCAGCGCGTTGCGCGTCAGGTCGGCGGCAGCGCCTTGCCCAGCGGCATCGGCACTATCCGCCACGGCAGCGGCAGCGGCAGGTTCCGCCCCGCCGAAATGCACCAGCGCCCCGGTTTCATATTTTTCCGCCTCCAGAATCACCGGAACGACGAAGATGATTTGCAGCGCGGCGGCAATCAGCCCCGCTGCAAAGCCAGCGAACAACGCGCTGGCGACCAGTTTTTTGAACATGGGTCAGTGGCAGGGAAAGTTGGCGGCGTGCCGGGTGTCGTGGGTGGCGCCATGCAAAGTGTCGGCACCGGCAAAACCGGTGACAAACAGCACGGCAATTCCCAGAAACGCGGCCATTGCGATGGGCAGAAACCCGGATTTGCTCCGGACCAGAACTTCAGTTGTCATCACTCTCTCCTCGCCGTCACACCCGACGGCTGTTGAACGCTTCCTGCCCGGCTGGTCTCCTGGCTCGCGGGTCACGGCACCGTCGCTCCCTTCCCGGCCACCGGCCAGTGGTGTTGAGCGGGCGCTCGCCGCATACAGTCGCGGGGGCGGCTGTGGCACCGGGCCCCGGTATGGGTCAACCCTTTCCACATTCCCAATTAGTCCCCGGATACTTTGCGCATCCATTCAGGGAACCAAGCCCGGTCATTTGCCGCCGGAAGCAGGCAAGGGTCAAGGGCGATTGCGACCAGGCGACCGGGATTTGCGGCAATCGTCCGCGACTGGGGCCGATCCATCGGCAACGGCGCCGATCGGCGGCAACAAAACCGGGGGACCCCGTCGCGCCAAAGGAAAAAGCCCCGCCATTGCACGGCGGGGCCCTCAGTTTGGTGCGGGGCGCACCAGGGCAGGAGACTTCAAATTTGGGGGGTCTCAGTCATCCTGCAACTCGGCGCGGACTTGCTGGCGCAGCACATCGATGGGCACGCTCTGTCCGTCTTTCTTGAAACACCAATAAGTCCAGCCGTTGCAGCTGGGTGCGCCTTCGAGGAGGGCACCGACCTGGTGGATGGAGCCGCGGGCATCGGCGGCGATCAGAGTGCCGTCGGCGCGGACCTTGGCCGTGTGGCGGCCATTCATGCTGCACAGGATTTCGCCCGGCATCAGCATGCCGCGCTCGACCAGCTGGCCGAACGGTATTCTGGTCTCGGCCCGTTTGCTGCCGGTCACTTCCAGCGCGTCGCGGTCATAGCGGCGGGTGTTGGCGAGGCGTTTCTCGGCAACCGTCCGGTAGGCCGCCTCGCGCTCGATGCCGATAAAATGCCGCCCGAGTTTCCACGCCACCGCGCCGGTGGTGCCGGTGCCAAAGAACGGGTCGAGCACGACATCGCCGGGCTTTGTCGTGGCGACCAGAACCCGGTGCAGCAGAGCCTCGGGTTTTTGGGTCGGATGCGCCTTGTCACCGTTATCATCCTTGAGCCGCTCGTTGCCGGTGCATAGCGGAATCACCCAGTCCGAGCGCATCTGGACGCCGTCGTTCAGCTCTTTCAGCGCGTCATAGTTGAACGTGTATTTCGAAGCGTCGGATTTGGCGGCCCAGATCATCGTCTCATGCGCATTGGTCAGACGTTTGCCACGGAAATTCGGCATCGGGTTCGATTTGCGCCAGACCACGTCATTGAGGATCCAGAACCCGGCGTCCTGCAGAGCGGCACCGACGCGAAAGATGTTATGGTAGCTGCCGATCACCCAAAGGGCGCCATCAGGTTTCAGGACACGCCGCGCTGCGGCAAGCCAGTCGCGGGTAAAGCAATCGTATTCGGCAAAGCCGCTGAACCGGTCCCAATGGTCGTCAACGGCATCGACCAGCGAATTGTCGGGTCGGTGCAGGTCGCCCTTGAGCTGAAGATTGTACGGCGGATCGGCGAATATCAGGTCAACCGAGCATTCCGGCAACAGAGCCATGGCGGAAATGCAATCTCCCGCCAGAATCTGGTCGAGCGGCAAAGTTCCGACGATGTCTCTCGTGCTGGTTGTCATGTCGTCCTGCCTGCGGACCTTGGCGGTCTCGTTGGCAGCAAGCATGAGTCAGATGCGACTTGCCGTCAATAATATTTTTGAATCAATGACTTAGTTATTTTGCTTCCCACAAGATATTGTGGATTGGCCTGAATGAACGCCGATGATGTGGTGTCAGGCCCAGATGTTTGAGTGCCTCTATGTGGGCAGGAACGCCGTAGCCCATATTGCGTTCCCAGCCGAAACCGGGGTGGACCTGTGACAGTTCTGCCATGATCCGGTCGCGGGTGACCTTGGCCAGGATCGACGCGGCGGCTATCGAGGCGCAAATCCCGTCGCCCCCGATGATCGCTTCGGCCCGGCACGGCAGGCCGGGGGGAATCCGATTGCCGTCGACCAGGGCGAAGGCTGGTGCGGTTTTCAGGGCGGCGACGGCGCGGCGCATGGCCAGAAACGTCGCCTGCAGGATGTTGAGCTCGTCGATCTCGGCGACGCTGGCAATGCCGATACCGAACGGCGCTGTTGCGGTTATCCTGGCGAAAAGTGCCTCGCGTCGCCGGGCGCTCAACCTTTTGGAATCGTCCACGCCTTCGGGAACGAAATCAAGAATCACCGCCGCCGCCACAACCGGCCCGGCCCAGGGCCCGCGCCCGGCTTCGTCGATGCCGCAACACGGCAATGGACGGCTTGTCTCGATTGTAAGGTCGGGTCCGGCCAAGCATCACCCCATAGGCAGGGCCAAGGGGTGACGCCAAATGGCGGGAAATGCAATCAGCGCGGTTGGATCGGCACCTTTTTCCAGCGACCCCAAAGCACGAACAGCGCCAACGCCAGCAACACAAGGTTCATCGGCAAAACGCCGAATTCACCGCGCGAGATGGGGACAGCCAACGCCAGGACCTGAACCAGCGACAGCCCAAGGGCGGCCAATGGCGTCAGCCAGGGCAGGATTCGTGTCAGGGAAGGCAGGATCAGGCCGAGCGCGCCCAGTCCTTCGGCGCTGCCGATGAAGCGGGTCAGCCAGACCGGCACGTCCGCGACCCAGTTGATCTGGCCCGCGATCCGGTCGATGGGCTGCAAGGCTTACGGTGCTGGTGGGCTGGTCGGGGGTGCATATGCCGGAGATTTGCCGCTGCCCGGGCGGCGTTTGACGGCCGCAGTGAGCCGGGGCCGGGGCGGATGGTGGCGTGATCTGGCGACCCGGGATGTTGTGAATGAAACTTTAGCCGACAAGCGTTTGCGGCAAAATGTTCCAACTGGCTCACATCAGGAAAATAAGGAGTTCTCGCAGCGCAGTTCCAAATTTTCCGGCACATCGTCGCCGGTCGGTGACTGGCAAAAAAACCGCTTTCACTGGAACCGATTGGTTTTAAAAGAAGCGCGCCTTTCGGACGCTGCGAAACTTCTGGCGGTGCAGCTATGCTATTTCTTCGCGCACCACTCAACCGGGTTCTGTAATCCCTCAATTGCGACGCTGGCTGAGGCGCTCGGCAAGTCGGAGCGGTCCATCCAGCGAGCAATAGCAGAGCTGCGCGAGCTGGCATGGATCGACGTTCATCACGTCCAAGGTCGTCGCGCTCCCAACGAATTTCTGTTCCTGTCTGGCGTCGGAAATGCCGACTTTTCGGCTCCGCCTCAGGTGACACGCAATCAGATGTTCGCCCGCCTCAGGTGACAACGGTGACCGGCTCAGGCGACAGAAGTGTCGTTCCCCCCTGCACTCCCCTATATAGATAAACCAAATTTTAACCAAAGCGCGGGTGCGCGCGCAAATGATCGGCCAACTCCACCACATCTGCGCGCAGATGTGCCGATCGGCAGCTATGCCGAGGATGATTGGAATGATTGGCTGGCCGCTCACCAGCTTCCGACGTTGCGCGATCTGAACTGCCGGTCGCACGAGGGTTTCGGGAGCGGTTGGGACATGCCCTTCCTCACACCACCAGGCGAAGCCAGCGAGATCGGAAACTGCATTGCCATGAAGCACGTCCATTGGGCGGTACGTCAGGGAGGGACTTTCGATGATCGTTGAACGCCTGACCCAGCCTGCCGTTTACCCATTTGACCTCGATGATGTGAAACAGCATTGCCGCGTCGACGGCATCGACTCTGACTATTAGCTGTTCCAGTTTGGCATGGCGGCGGCAACCGAGATTGAATCCTATTCTCAACTGGCACTCATCGATCAAACTATTCGCGTGACAATTGAGGAATGGCCGCGCAGCCTTTCTCTCAACCTGCCAATCGCGCCGGTATTCAGTGCCCCGTCCCTCACCGTAACGGTGGATGGCTTGGCCTTCGGGGACTATGCAGTGATCACCGGGCAGCGACCTGCCCTGCGACTGACGTCCGAACGGCCCCGCAGCGTGATCGTGATCACGTATCTCGCCGGTTTCGGCCCAAAAAGCTCGGACATTCCTGATGATCTTGCGGGCGCGATCAAGGATCAAGCCAGCGCGTTCTTTGACCTCAGGGGCGAAGGCGATGGCAAGTCCAATGGCATGTCGCCGCACATGGCCAGGATCGCCGCGCGATATCGAAGGGTTGCGGTATGAACGACTTTTACGCCTCGCATTCGGCCCGACGTGACCTGTTTGGTGATGGTCCCAATGCCAGGATTCCGTTTCATTCGCGGAGACCGGCTGTGGAGTTTCCCTTTTTCGCGCCCGCCGAATTTGAGACCCCGGCGGAACAGGCCGTCAGTTTCTTGGAAAGCCTGAAAGTCCCCGAAGGAAAACACTCCGGGCAGCCTGTCCGGCTGGCACCTTTTCAGAAGCAATTTGTGGCCGGAGCTATGACAGATGGCATCGCGGCAGCGGTCCTGTCGATCGGGCGCGGCAACGCCAAGACAGCCCTGTCTGCGGGTGTTGCCCTAGGCGGCTTGCTTGGGGTTCGGGATCGGCAACGCCGCCGTGAAGTCCTGATTGCGGCCCGGACAAGGGATCAGGGCCGGGTGGCATGGGATTTTGTTGCCGGGTTCTGCGACAGCCTGCCCTTGGAAATCAAAAGGCGGCTGATCTATCGCCGCGCCCCCGGCTGGAAATCGAATATGAGGGTGACGGCGGCGGGCACGTTTTGCGAGTTCTGGCGGCGGATGGGAAATCGGCCCTTGGTTCTGCTCCGACCATGGTTCTGATGGACGAGCGCGGGCACTGGGAGCTGGAAAAGGGCGATCTGGTTGAAGCCGCGCTTATGTCGGGTCTGGGCAAGCGCGGTGGCCGCGCCATGATCATTTCAACTTCGGCGGCAGATGACGCCCATCCATTTTCCAAGTGGATCGATGATCGGCAACCGGGCACCTATGTGCAGGAACACCGCCCGCCTCCCGGCCTGCCAGCCGATGATCTGGACTCGCTGAAGATCGCCAATCCCGGCGCTGATTTTGGCATAGGTTCCTTAATCGATTGGCTGCAAGAAACGGCGCGGCGGGCGATTGCGCGGGGCGGGTCCAGCCTGACTTCCTTCCGCCTTTACAACCGGAATGAGAGGGTCAGCGGCGAGTCGCGCGACGTGCTGGTGACGCCGGATGAATGGCAGGCTTGCGAGGTGGCCAACCCGCCACCGCGCGAAGGCCAGGTGGTGATCGGCCTTGATCTGGGCGGCTCTGCATCGATGACGGCAGCGGCGTACTATTGGCCGGAAACCGGACGGCTTGAGGCCCTGGGCACCTTTCCGGCGCGGCCCTCGTTGCTGGATCGCGGCCAGGTGGACGCCGTGGGCGACCGCTATGTCATGATGCGGGGTCGAGGTGAACTGACGGTGTTGGGCGACAAGACGGTGCCTGTTGCCCCTTGGCTGACAGCGGCGATTGGCCACGTCGAGGGCAGCACCATCGCGGCAATCACCATGGACCGGTACAAACAATCCGAACTTGGCGAGGCGCTGGACAAGGCCGGCATCCGGGCGCCCCTGGTCTGGCGCGGGCAGGGGTTCCGCGACGGGAACGAGGACTGCGAGCGGTTCCGCCGCGCGGTCTTTGACGGCAAGGTACTTTCCAGGCCGTCGCTGCTGCTGCGTTCGGCTTTTGCCGATGCGGTCTGCCTGCGCGAACCTGCCAACAATCTGAAACTGGCAAAGGCCCGGTCAACGGGTCGGATCGATGCGGTTGCGGCGTCGGTGCTGGCCGTGGCCGAGGGTGCGCGGATCGCCGGCCGGCCAAAACAGAAAGCGAGGATCCTATGGGCGTGAATGGCCGCAAGGAGCATCATCGCCATTGCAAGAAAGTCACCCGCACAAAACGGTGGCAGGTTTGCGGATGTCGATTTTGGAGCGGGAAGGGTTCCGCTGCAAAGGCTGCGGTTGCGGCGGGCGGCTGGAAGTCGACCATATCCAGCCGGTTCGGACGCATCCCGCGCTTTCCTATGAACCGGCCAATTTGCAGGCGCTTTGTCCGTCCTGCCACACGAAAAAAACCAGATTGGAATGCGGGCACAACCCTGCGTCCGAAGCCCGCCAGGCATGGGGGAAAGTGTCTCGGCGCTGATGCGCGGAGAAGATCGAGGCATCATACAGAAGGAAGAAAAAAGTGCTTGAATCAGTGAAGATCGCCCGCCGCCAGTCGGAAATCCGGCAGACCCTCGCGGGGCTTGTTGGCAAATCCGGCGCGACGGCAGACGAAATAAGGTCCATGGAAGCCATGGATTCGGAATATCGCCAGAACGAAACCCGGTATCGCGCGGCCCTGATCGCCGAAGATACCGAACGCCGCGAGGCCGGGGCCGATTTGGAAACCCGGTCGGATCGGGAATGGCAGGAACTGCTTTCCGGCTTCGAGCTGCGCCAGGTTGCCCTTGCTCTGGACGAAGGCAGGGTGATCGATGGCCGGACCGCCGAAATCGTCAACGAGATGCGCGGCGCGGGCGGCTATCGCGGGATTCCGGTTCCGTGGGGCGCGCTGGAACGCCGCAACACGGTGGCAGCCGCCACGCCGAATCCGCTGACGACCGATCCGACCATTGATCGTCTGTTCCCGGATTCGGTCGCTGCCCGTATGGGTATCCAGATGATCAGCATCGACGCAGGCCTGCAGGAATGGCCGGTCACCACCTCAGCGGTGGCGGCCGGTTGGCAGGCGACGGAATCCGGGTCGGTCGCGGGTCCGACTGCCTACACCACGGTCGACAAGGCGCTTGCCCCGAACAACACGCTTGGCATCCGCATGGCGATCAGCCGCAAAGCCTTGAAACAGACCGGTGCCGCCCTTGAGGAAGCGGTGCGGCGCGATATGAACGGGGCGATAGCGGGAGCTTTGGACAAGGCGATTTTCCTCGGCGCGGGCACAGGCGGCGAACCCTTGGGGGTCATTGCCGGGGTGGCGACCTATGGAATCACCTCGACCGCAATCGCGGCGGGCGCGACCTGGGCGGCGTTCCGGGCTGCAATTACCCGATTCATGGCCGCGAATGCCGCCGGTGCCCCTGATGCGGTCAAGCTGCTGATCCGACCCGAGGTCTGGGGCAAGATGGACAACACCCTGATTGGGACCACCGCCGTCAGTGAATGGGATCGGATGCTGGCGAACATCCCGCTGGCCAATATCGCCATGTCGCCGAACGCGCTGGCGGCTCCGACCGGCACGCCGATTGCCTGCACCGCGCCGCTGACCACGAATGCGGGCGGGGTGGCCCCTGCTTTCGTCGGTGTCTGGGGTGCGGTGGACCTGATCCGCGATCCGTTCAGCGACGCAGCGTCAGGTGGCTTGCGCCTGACTGCGCTGGCCACGGCAGATGTGACCGTCGCGCGCGGGGCGCAGCTGGAAGTTCTGACCGGCGTACAGGTGAACTGATGTTGTGGGGCCTGCACATAGACGGCCTTGAAGTGCGCGAGGAAGGCGGGGAGACTCGCCTTTCCGGGCGCTTCCCCTATGGTCAGGAGACCGTCTTGCGTGAGGCGGGAGACGGCGGCCCGGAGTTGCGCGAAGTCTTTGCGCCCCGCGCCTTTGGGATGCACGTCAATCATCAGAATCGAAATGTTCACTTGTTGGCGGGGCACGATTTTGCCAAGCCGCTGGCATCCGTTGGCGCGGGCACCCTGGACCTGTCCGACACCCCGGACGCCTTGCTGATCGAGGCGCGGATTGTACCTGCGCTGTCCGGGGTCAGCTATATCGCCGATCTGGTGGCGGGCATACGGGCGGGCCTGGTTCCGGGCGTATCACCGGGGTTTCGCGTGGTTCGGTCCCTGCCCAATGCCGAAACTGTGGAGCGCCGGGGCAATGTGATTCTGCGCACGATCCGCGAGGCGTTGCTTGAGGAAGTGAGCATCGTGACCCGCCCCGCCTATCCGCAATCCCAAATCGAAGCCCGGTCCTGGCAGTGCGCGCAAGAGACGGAAATCGCCCGCCGCCGCGAGGCGTCAATCATGAGGTATCGCTGATGCTTGGCTGGTTGTTCAGAAAATTCCTACCGGAGAAACGATCATCCGGGGCCGGGTACACGGCGGAAATCATCGCAGATCGAGCCAACTACATCATGGGTGCATCGGGCATTGGCGAACTGACGGCCACTGTGCAGGCCTGTGTGACGCTCTGGGAGAGCGCCTTCGCCCTGGCTGATGTAGAGGCACGGATATGCTGGACCGGCGCACCATGGCCCTGATTGGCCGTGCAGCGGCCTTGCGCGGCGAGGTGGTGATGCTGATCGCGGATCACGGCCTGGTCGCTGCATCCGATTGGGAAATTTCGACGCGCAACGGCCAGCCCCGCGCCTATCGGCTGAACCTGCCCGAAGCTGGCGGAGCGCGGTCGGAAACCGCACTGGCGGCAGAGGTTCTGCACCTGCGGATCGGGTCCGATCCTGCGGCCCCCTGGTCGGGCACCTCACCCCTTCGCCGGGCCACCCTGACGGCGTCACTGCTGCATGAGGTTGAAACCGCCTTGCGCGACGTGTACCGCGACGCGCCTTTGGGCAGTCTGATCGTGCCCGTGCCCGAGGGCAGCAGCGATGATATGGAGACCATGCGCGCCGCCTTTCGCGGCAGGCGCGGTTCCAGCCTGATTGTGGAAGGCGTAGCCTGGGCGACAGCAGCAGGAATGAACCCGAATCTCGGCAAAAGCCCGGATCAGCTGTCACCCGATCTATCCCGATCGATGACGGCGGAAACCCTGAGTGCCGCCCGCAACGCAATTGGCATGGCCTATGGCATTCTGCCCGGTCTGACCAATCAAAGCGCCACCGGCCCCATGGTGCGGGAAGCACAGCGTCACCTGGCCGGCTGGATATTGCAGCCCCTGGCCGAGCTGCTGGCCGAGGAAGCCAGCGCCAAGCTCGGGGCAACGATTGTGATCGATGTGGGCAGACCGCTGCAGGCCTTCGATGCAGGGGGCCGAGCGCGGGCGCTGTCGCTGCTGGTGGATACCATGGGTCGCGCCAAGGAATTGGGCCTGTCAGCTGATCAATGGGCCGTCGCTCTTGAAGCGGTCAACTGGGGTGGAGGCGATAACGTGGCATGAAACAGAAAAACGCGGGTGAAATCTTTGCCCGACCCCTGACCAACGTCCGCGCCGGGTTGACGCAAGATCATTCAAATATCGTGATCCTGGAAATCAGGGCCGGGCCCGACTTGCGCCACTACAGCATGAGCCTTTCTGACCTTCGGGACATGTCACGGCACCTGGCGGCATCGGCAATCCTTTTGTCAGGCCAGGTCGGCGGCAGAGCCTAGATTCGGCAGGTTGCGCCGAATCTTGACATGGTTCGGTTTCAGGCCGCGTCAGGATAAAGCAACCGGGTCAGACGGCGAGTGCCAAAACCCCGTCACCGCGCGGCCCATTCTCCTGGCGGGCGTCGCGCGGGTCGCACCTTTAAATGTTCCGATCTTTTTCGGACAACGATGCCTCGAAATCTTCTAGCGCCCTCTGGTGGTATGACGTCTCGGCTATCAATCAGTCAGGGAGTCGAACAGCGGCGAGGCGGGGTTGATGACCTCGCACCCGTTCACCTGGATCAGGTGTCCATCCCGCTCGGTGACCGTCACGACAATCGAGGTCTTATCATAACCAGAATCGGTCAATTCAAGCATGATCAGTTTGTATTTCTTGCCGACATCAAACATTTTTCTTCCTCTCTTTTAGTCGGACACCAGCCCCGCCATCATTTTCGGCGATAAATTCGACACCGAAGAATTCGAGTGCAGTTCGGATGGCGTCAATGGTCGATTGGCGCGGGACGCGCCGGCCCTTTTCAAAGTCGATCAACGTCGCTCGCGCGACGTTCGCAGAGGCGGCAACTGCCTCTTGCTCTATCCCTAACAGGGAGCGCGCTGCGCGACATTGTGCTGGCGTCATAGGCAATCTTACTTGAAGTCAGATACTAAATCTGACATGGTGTAAGACACTAACACAATCGGAGGACAACACAATGACCGACGCAAACCCAGCGCCTGAGAACGATACCCGCCTGTCCGAAATTACCAAAGAAATACTCTTTTCCTATCCCGACGCCGAAACGTTAAAACTCGGAATCAATAAGGCTTGCAGGCGACTTCTGGTTATCGAATTTGGCCTGGCCGCCATTCTCGACCAGTTGCCCGAGGGATTTGAGGCAGAAACGCAAGCGAATGCGGTATTGATTTCTTTGCGGCAAGAGGCCGAAGCGGCAGAGAACGCCTTGGGCCGCGCGCGGGAGGTGGTGAACGACGCACTGTAGCGGGCAATGGCGGCGGGCTTTCCCAGTATGCATATCGAACAAACAGGATTGACGAGCGCCAGTTTGTGCGATATGCAACCTAGATGAAATCAGCCGCATTCAACGCCGTGATCGCAAAGGCCTTTACGGTGCCGCTTAAGACCGTGACGGTTTATACCCGTCTTCTCAAAGAGGCGGGGCTGCTTACGACAGGGGCGGGTGGCCGCAATGCACCCGAGATGACACCCATGGACGCGGCCCGGCTGACTATCGCGCTGCTGGCAACAAATAGCCCCTCGCAATGTGTTGAGCGTGTCCAAAGGTTCGGCAAGATCAAATATTCGCCAAAGTTCACAAGCATATTCCGGGGAACAGAGATCATCCAGCCCGAACAATTTTCTCAACTGTTCAAAGGGGAAACGCTGGAGGAGGTTCTGGCCTATATCTTTTCTCTGCCCGGTTTGATGGGCATCGAAAGGAGCGCCGAATGGTTCCACGAGAACATCTTTCACTTGCGCGTGTCCGATTTTAACGTCCTGGCCGAACTTTTTGCATGGAAGAGGGAAGGTGGGAAAGTAGTCGGGGAGCGTGTTGTTCCATTCAAGGGTGCCACGATGGTGCAAACCAAAGATGGTTTTCTGCCGGTGGCGGGCTTCACCGTGATCAAGGGTGGCATCCGCACCGAGCGCTCCATAAGCGGAAACGGTTTCCTTGAAATCGGCTACGCCCTTTCGATAAGTGATCCGGACCAAGAGGGGCAAGCATAATGGCAAACCGTCAGCCGCCTGACCCCCCGATTACACCGCCCTGCAGCTTGCGCAGGGGCCACGCCGCCGTCCATTGCGGCGTGTCACCCACCCACTTTGACCGCATGGTGAGGGAGGGTGTCCTGCCTTCCCCCCGTGATTTGAAGGGAATTAAAGTTTGGCTGCGCGCCGAGCTGGACGATGCGCTTTTCGCGCTGCCTGAGATCGGCACCGATGGAGGCGGCAACACATGCGACGCGGCGTTCGGTCTGTAACTCTCAGGCACCTCAACAGGTCGGGCACGTTCCCCAGCGGGAACGCCCGCTGGTACTACCGGCCGAAGGGGCGGAAGGGCGTCGCAATGCCCGACCCTCCCGTAGAGCATCCGAAATTCCTCGCGGCCTATGTGGCTGCGTCGGGCGAAACACCGCGATTGCCGGCCAGGGCCGGTTCAATCACCAAGGCGATTACTGAATACAAGCGTTTGAAGCCGTGGAAGTCGCTTGCCGATTCGACAAAGGCCAAGCGCCTGCGACTACTGGACCATATGCTGGAACGCGGAGGCAGTGCGCTAATGATCGACCTGCAGGGCAAGCATATCCAGTCGACCTGAAAGGCCTCGAAGGGCACGCACGCAATGCGCGTTTCAAGGTCTGGCGGGCATTCCGCAAATGGGCGGTGTCCGAATATCAGCTTTCGGTGAATGCAGCTGCAACAGTGAACAAGTCCGAAACACCCAGGACAAACGGCCACGCGCCCTGGAAGCGTGATGATGTCGACCGGTTTCGTGGGCACTGGATCATCGGATCACCTGAGCGTCTGGGCTTTGAATTGATCTATTGGACAGGGGCGCGGATATCGGACGCGGTGCGCCTGGGCGAAGGCAATGTGGACCGTGACGGCTGGATGACCTTCACGCAGGTCAAGACGGGAAACCCTGTATCTGTGCCCTTTGACCGCCCTTTGCCGGACTTCGCGGCTGGTTGGGTCGACGAACTGCACCAGCTGCACCTGGCAATCAATTCGCGCGCCGAAAGGCAGTTGACTTACATCACCACGGCCTTTGGCACGGCCCGGTCCCATAAGGCGGCATCACAGTGGTTTTCCGAGAGGGCACGGCTGGCCGGCATCATTGGCAAAACGGCACACGGTCTGCGCAAGACGCGCACGGAATTGGCGCTGGAAGCTGGTGCAAGCGCATTTCAGGTGAAGGCCTGGTTGGGCCATGAATCCGACCAAATGGTTAACCACTACGGCAAACAGACTAGCCGGAAACGGGCATTGTCGCAAACGAACCCGGAACAGAAAAGTTCCAACTTTTCGCAAATAGTTCCAACTTCAAGTAAAAAGGCTATGTAAATCGAATGCTTGCAAAAAGACTGGCGACCCCGGATGGATTCGAACCATCGACCTGCCGCTTAGGAGGCGGCCGCTCTATCCCCTGAGCTACGGGGTCGCTGGACGGTGGTTTAGTCGTGGCACCGGCAAGCGTCAATCAAGCCCGGTCCGGCTCTTGCACCTTCCCCGGACAGCGACCATTTTGCCTGACAGACAAACGGGGATGGCGATGCAGGGTCTGCGCGGGGTTTTGGCGGTTTTGACGATGGCGGTGTTGCTGCCCGGCGCGGTGTCGGCGGCGGGCCGGACCGTAGAGGAGCAGGCGCAGGGCGACGCGGCCTATCGGCAAATTCTGGCGCAGACCGGCGGCAAATATGATGACCCGGCCCTGGCGGGTTATGTCGATGCGCTGGGCCGCAAACTGGCGTCCTATTCCGGACAGCCCGAAGCTCAATGGACCTTCACCATCCTCGACACCCCGGTGGTCAACGCCTTTGCCACGCCGGGCGGCTATATCTATATCACCCGCGGGATATTGGCCCTGGCCAATGACGAGGCGGAACTGGCGGCGGTGATCGGGCACGAGATTGGCCATGTGACCGCGCATCACGGGGCCGAGCGACAATCGACCGGCAACCGGGCGGGCTTCGGCGTGCTGCTGGGCGCGGTGATCGGCGGGCTGGCGAACGGCAAGGAAGGGCTGAAAGACGGGATCGAGATCGGGGCGAAGCTGGCGCTGGGCTTTGTCGCCCAGAACAGCCAGGCGCAGGAATACGAGGCCGACAAGCTGGGCATAAGACTGATCGCGGCAGCGGGCTATGATCCGCAGGCGCAGGCGGATTTCCTTGACCATCTGGCAGCATCGGCTGATCTGGAGGCACGGCTGCGCGGACGCGAATACAACCCCAATCGGGTCAGTTTTTTTGCCAGCCACCCGGCGACGGCCGACCGGGTCCGCGCCGCCATCCGCGCGGCGGAAAAGGCCGGGGTTGTCGTCGATACCGATGCGCCACGGAACGAGGCGTCCTATCTGGCCGCGATAGACGGCATGGTGTACGGCGATTCCGCGGCGCAGGGCTATGTGCGCGGGCGGCGTTTCAGCCATCCGGAAATGCGGTTCACGTTCGCGGTACCGGCAGGGTTTGTCATCACCAATTCGGCGCGAGCGGTGCTGGCCGAGGGGCCGGACCGGGCGACGTTCAAGCTCGATGGCGGCCGCGACGAGGGCATGCCGTTGCGCCGGTTCATCAACCGGGTCTGGCTGCCCGGACTGGCAGAGTCGGTGCGGCTGGGCCAGCCGGGCGAAGTCACGGCGATTGACGTGAACGGGCTTGAGGCGGCAACGGTCCAGGTGCCGGCCCGGGTGAAACGCGGCGCGATCATGATCCAGCTGACGGCGGTTCGGCTGGGCGATCAGGTTTTCCGCATGACCGGCGTTTCGGCGATCGACGATCATGCCAGCCGCGAGGCGCTGGCCGCAGCGGTGTTTTCGTTTCGGGAGTTGACCGCCGACGAGGCAGGGCAGTTACGGCCATTCCGGATCGAAACCTATACAGTGCAGGACGGAGACTCGGCAGAGTTCATGGCGTCGCCGCTGCCGTTCGGCGACTTCCGGCTGGACTATTTCAAGGTGATGAATGGATATGATGCCGGTGCGGAGCCGGGCGAGGGTGACCGAGTGAAGTTAGTGGTGGAATAGGGTTACACTAAGTTACGGTCGCTTTGTCCTGAGCCGAATGGCAAACCCGTCAAAAACGAGTCGCCGCATAAGTAATCGCGGCGCCAACGCCAACGCCGACGAGGGCCCAGTACCAACCCGCCCAACGCGAGGGTGCAACGGCCATGGACGTGTCGGCATTCAGCCGGACCAGCGCCTTTTCCACCAGATCGGGCAAGCGTGGCCCGAAGCGGGCGAGGACCAGCGCGATTTCGCCCAGCGCTTTCAGCGCGGCCAACGGGCCAAGATTGTCGCGGATCCAGGTTTCCACCACCGGTTTGGCGGCATCCCAGATGTTGAGCGCCGGGTTCAGGCTGCGACCGACGCCCTCGACCACCACCATCGTGCGTTGCAGCAGGATCAGTTCGGTGCGGGTTTCCATGCCGAAGCGTTCGGTGACGTCGAACAGATGCGCCAACAGGCGGGCCATGGAGATCTTCTGGGCCTGCTGGCCGAAAATCGGTTCGCCAACCGAGCGCAGGGCCTGGGCGAAGGCCTCTATATCCTGGCCACGCGGCACGTAGCCGGCCTCAAAATGCACCTCGGCGACGCGGCGGTAATCTTTTTTCAGGAACCCCATCAGAATCTCGGCATAGACCCGGCGCGTATTGGCGTCGATCCGGCCCATGATGCCGAAATCGAGCGCGATCAGCGCCCCGTCCGGCCCCAGCTTCAGGTTGCCCTGATGCATGTCGGCGTGAAAAAACCCGTCGCGCA
>JAYTCN010000443.1:0-16880 GCA_043736475.1 Paracoccaceae bacterium | reverse complement strand
CGACCCAATGCTGATTTCCGCACTGCGATCGGCGGATTATCTCAACACGTCGCAGCGTTTGGTCAGTTACCAAAACGAGATTGGCGCAGCCTCGCTGATCCTGGCCGACAATGACGGACGTATCGTTGCGGCAAGTGAACGCACCCGATTGGGTGCCCAGATCCGCAATTTCGCCTATTTTTCCGATGCTCTTCGTGAAAACGGCACGATTTTTACCCATGGAACACCGGCAAACGGCTTCAGCGGCTTCTATTATTCGCGCAAAATCGAGGAATCTGGTCAGGTTTTGGGTGTCATTGTCGTTTCGGTTGACTTGCAGCCCCTCGAATCCGCCTGGCGGGGCTCCGGCACGAACGTCGTCGTAACCGATTCCGAAGACGTTGTTTTGCTGACGTCGCGCCGCGATTGGCGGTTTCAACCGCTTGCCGATTTGCTGAAGCTTGAAAACGAAGCCTCGGCGATGCGCCGGGCGCTCAGCCTGGCGCGAATAAGTGCTGCGGATGAACCCTACGTTCTGCTCGACGGTCGAAAATATCTGCGGACCGAGTCCAAGATCGGTTTCCGTGGCTGGCGCCTGACCTATTTTTCGTCACTTGATCAAGTGCGTGTCCGGGTCAACGCCGTCCTGGCTCTGGAAATCACGACGCTGTCGCTTTTGGCGGCGCTGGGTCTTTACCTTTTGGCGCGCCGGGTGCAGCGCCAGTCGCTGATGATCCGCCGCGAGTCGATCGAATTGCGCGGCCTGAACCGGCGATTGTCCGAAGAAATTGCCGAGCGTCAAAAAGTCGAACAAACGCTGCAAAATGCCGAACAAAGTTTGGAACAGGCTTCGAAACTGGCGGCGCTTGGGCAAATGTCGGCGGCGGTCAGTCATGAACTCAATCAGCCTTTGGCCGCCATGCGAACCTATCTGGCGGGTGCCAAATTGCTGGTTCAGCGCAAAAGGTTGACCGAGGCGCTGACGAGTTTCCAGCGTATCGACGACCTGATCGAGCGTATGGGAACCATCACGCGACAGTTGAAATCATACGCGCGAAAAACTGGCGACGATTTGCGACCGCTGGACGTGCGCGATGCGATTTCCTCTTCCCTGGCTTTGATGAGTCCGCAACTGAAGCAAATGCCGGTTATCATCGCCAAGACCTTGCCAAAGGAAGCCGTCATGGTGTTGGGTGACAGCCTGCGTTTGGAACAGGTCATCGTCAACCTGCTGCGCAACGCGATTGATGCGTGCAAGCATCGGGATAATCCGCAAATCGACATTCTGTTGATCCCGGGGGAAACGGTTACTTTGGCAGTGCGTGACAATGGCGAAGGCATCAAGGACGCCGACCAGCTGTTCGAACCCTTCTATACGACCAAACGGCCGGGCGAGGGAATTGGGCTGGGGCTTGCCATTTCCGCCGGAATTGCGTCTGAAATGGGTGGGCGTCTGGTTGCCCGGAACCGGCGCGAAGGCACCGGTGCCGTATTTGAACTGCAATTGCCAAGGCTTGATCGCGTCAAGGCCGCAGCGGAGTAAAGCATGCAAGATACAATGACCATCGCTGTCATCGATGATGAAGCCGACATGCGCGATTCAATTACCCAGTGGTTGAACCTTTCCGGTTTCAATGCCGCCAGTTTTGAAACGGCGGAGGCCGCGCTTGCCCAGATTGGCGGCGATTACAGCGGTATCGTCATTTCTGATATCCGGATGCCGGGCCTGGACGGAATGGCTTTGCTGCGAAAACTTCAGGCCATCGACGGCGCCCTGCCGGTCATCCTGATAACCGGGCACGGCGATGTCCAGCTGGCGGTCGAAGCGATGCGGATCGGCGCCTATGACTTTGTCGAAAAACCGTTCGATCCGACCCGTCTTGCGGAACTTGCACGGCGGGCGCTCGAGGCCCGGAAACTGACGTTGGACAATCGCACGTTGCGCCGGGAACTGGCGGACGGATCGGTGTTGATGCGCAAGCTGATGGGAACCAGTTCGGTGATCGAGGCGGTGCGCGAGGACATTCTCGATATGGCCCAGGCCGATGGCCATGTTTTGGTCAAAGGCGAGACCGGCTCGGGCAAAAGTTTGATCGCCCATGCACTGCATGCCTGCGGACCGCGACAGGGCAAGCCGTTCATCATCCAGAGTTGCGCCTCGCTCGGGCCGGTGGAGCTGGAAGATATCTTGTTTGGCGGCCCGTCCGCCGTTGGTGCATTACCGTTGTTCCAACGGGCACGCGGAGGCACTTTGTGTCTCGATAATGCCGAAGTCATGCCGGCATCGGTTCAAAACCGCTTGCTTGCCGAATTGGTGGCCACCGAATCGGGACCCAGCCCGGAACTGACCTGCCGCATCGTTTCAATCCTGAGCACCGATTCCGAAGATGTGGAACCGATGCGGCAGGATCTGTTCTTTCGCCTTTCCGCGCTGCAAATTACCGCTCCGGCCCTGCGTGACCGCGGCGAGGACATCCTTTTGTTGTTCACGCGTTTCTGCCAGCAATTTGCCGAAGAATACGGCTGTGACACGCCCGAGTTGACCGCCGGCGACGCGGCGCTGTTGTTGCAAGCCACGTTTCCGGGCAATATCCGTCAATTGATCAATTTGGCCGAACGCGCGGTCCTGCATTCCCGACGCGCCGAAGGCGGACTTTCGGCCCTGCTTCAATCGGAAACAACGGGTGAAGCCGGAAACGGCGGGTCACAGGAAAAGCCTTTGAAGGACCACGTCGATGCCTTTGAAAAACTGTTGATTGATGGCGCCCTGCGACGGCACAGCGGCTCGGTTCAGGCGGTCATCGACGAGTTGTCGATCCCGCGCCGGACGTTGAACGAGAAGATGGCGAAATACGGGTTGAGCCGGGGGGATTATGTCTGAATCAAGCCAGACGGCGCAATTCCGTTGCTAGGTCACCATAACCGGTGAAACGATATTCATAGGTCAAAGCAAGCCGGTCCGCGCAGTCGCGGGCTTTTGATTCAAGGGTCGGATCAATGGTTTGCGCCAAGTATATCAGTTTTTCATAATTGCCGAACAGCATGTCGCGCAGTTCCGGATGCCGATCAAGTCCCATCGGTTTCCAAAAGAAATTCTCGAATTGCCGCACCAGGAAATCGGTCAGGTAGAACGCCCGCATTTCGGTATCCCCGCGCGCCTCAAACCGGTCATTGCCATCGAAGAAGCTGTAACAATGCGGCCCTGGGACCAACTGCACATTCCGTTCGGCACAGCGTTTGGCCAGTTCGCCGGCGGTTCCGCAATCCGCATAAACGACGAAGATCTGATCGTAGTTGTCACGTTCGCGGTCCAGGGCCGCCATCACTGCCGGCGTGATTTTTTCCGGATGCAGATGCAGCTTGGCCGGCAGGCAGCGCAGGTCCATATGCGTCCAGCCGTTTATTTCCTTCAACGCGATGATTTCGCGCGCCAGCGCCCCGCAAGCCAACAACAGCACACGACCCCCGCCCGCAGGGTCGAGGCCGGTTTCGGCAAGGTCTTGGTCGTTAAGATGTTCAGCCATTCAATCTGTTGTGTTTGCGATCCATGAATGACTTCGCAGTCTCCACGGCCACCGCAGCGTCGCGGCAATAGGCATCAGCGCCGATCGCCTTGGCGAATTCCTCGTTCAAGGGCGCGCCACCGACAAGAACGGTGTAGTCGCCGCGCATGCCCTTTTCGATCATCGTATCAATAACGACTTTCATATAAGGCATGGTCGTGGTCAACAGGGCCGACATACCCAGGATATCGGGTTGCTCACGCTCCACCGCGTCCAGGTACTTGTCGACCGAGTTGTTGATGCCAAGGTCGATCACCTCGAATCCGGCCCCTTCCATCATCATCGAAACAAGGTTCTTGCCGATGTCGTGGATGTCGCCTTTCACGGTGCCAATCACCATTTTTCCAAGCCTTGGCGCGCCGGTTTCGATCAGCAAGGGTTTCAGGATCGCCATGCCGCCTTTCATGGCGTTGGCGGCCAGCAAGACCTCGGGCACGAACAGGATACCGTCGCGGAAGTCGATGCCGACAATGCGCATGCCTTCGACCAGCGCCTTGGTCAGCACGTCATAGGGTGTCCAGCCGCGCCCGAGCAGAATGTGAACCGATTCCACGATTTCTTCCTTCAGGCCGTCATAAAGATCGTCATGCATTTGCGGCACAAGCTCGTCGTCGGACAGCTCGCCCAGGATGATGTCATCTACGTCCGACATGGAATTTCCCTTTGTTTCCGAAAACTTGATGCTTGCCCGGGTTCAGTGACGTTTGGCAGATGTTTGGGTTCTATCTTGGCATTTACCGACATTGCCTGGTCATCGCGCGACTCAGCCGCGCCGGCGTCGGCGCTCGCGGCTCGGCCCGCCGCTATCGCCGGTGCCATCCGATGCGGATGAGAACCCGCCCAGAATTGCCTGAACGCTTTCCAGATCCGGGGCGTCGCCGCGCGGTGTCGATTCCAAGGCGGCGCGCATCTTGACCAGATGCTCCGGCATTGTCCCGCAACAGCCGCCGATGATCTTCGCCCCGGCATCGCGGGCGATGACCGCATATTGCGCCATCAGGTCGGGTGTGCCGTCATAGTGGATATGGCCATGATGGTACTTTGGAATTCCGGCATTACCTTTGGAAATCAACGGCAACGCCGGTGATCTGGCGGAGAATCCCAAGATTGTCCTGATCAGATCCGAGGCGCCAACGCCGCAATTCGCGCCAATTGCCAATGGTTGATGCGGCAGGGCCGCGACCATGTCGATCATGGCCGTCGACGTGATGCCCATCATTGTTCGACCGGCGGTGTCAAAACTCATGGTTCCGCACCAAGGCGCGTTGAGCCGTCCAAACGCCAGGGCCGCCGCCTGGTATTCCTCGGGGGCCGAAATGGTTTCCAGCCACAAAACATCGACGCCGCCAGCCAGCAAGCCCGCCGCCTGCTCCTCGAACATTTCAGCGGCGTCTTCGATGCCGAGTGAACCGACAGGTTGCATGATCTCGCCGGTCGGACCGACCGAGCCGGCAACAACGATCCGCCGACCCGACGCATCGGCGGCTTCGCGGGCAATTTCAGCAGCGATCCGGTTCAGGTCGAACGCCCGGTCCTGCGCCTCGTGCAGTTTCAGCCGGGCCCGGGTGCCGCCAAAGGAATTGGTCAGAAAAATGTCGGATCCCGCATTTATCGACCTGTCATAGAGTGCCCGGATCTTCTGGGGTTCGGTTTCGTTCCAAATTTCCGGCGCCTCGCCGGCCTCGAGACCCATGGCAAACAAGTTGGTGCCAGTGGCACCGTCGGCCATCAGCCAGTCGCGCTCGGCCAGCAGTATACTCAACAAATTGCTCATTCAATTCCCTCCGACGGAAAGGCTGGCGGCTACGGCCCGGATCCGGACGATCATCGCCCGCAACCCGTTTGATCTTTGCGACGACAGATGTTGGTCGAGGCCCAGTCTGCCCAGTTCGGCCAATGCGTCAACGGCAGAAACATCTTTCAGCGTCAGCCCGTCATAAAGAGCATGCAAAACGGCAATAAGTCCCTTCACAATCAAAGCATCGCTGTCGGCGGAAAATCCAAACCGTTTCGTGTCACCGTTCGTTTCAATTTTTGGAACGATCCAAACTTGACTGGCGCAACCATCCACTTTGAAATTCGCGGTTTTCTGCGCGTCGGAAAGTCCTGGCATTTGTCGGCCAAGCTCAATCAGATATCGATACCGATCTTCCCATTCATCCAGGAAACGGAAGTCTTCATCGATTGATTCGAACCGACCACTGGTCAATGCAAATTCCCCTTTGCGACGCATGTAAGCGTTGCCGCTGCCAAGGTCCAGACTTCGCCACAAGGGGCAAGTCAACGCTCTTTCTTTTTGGCAATCGCCGGTCTATCGCTTGTCGGGTGGCGAACCGGGGTTGGCAATGAAATCAGTCGTTTCCGTATTATTGTGTCTTGTGCTGCTCGCGGGATGCTCCTGGCGTTCGCTCAATCCGCTCAACTGGTTTGGCGGCGATCGAAACCAAGCGGCGATTGTCGCGGAAACGACAATTTCGGATGGTTCGGTTTTGATCACCCAGATTCTGAATGCGACCGCAGAACGGACGCCGACCGGGGTGATCCTGCACGCGACCGGTCTTGACGCGACACAGGGCGCGTTTCAGGCCGAGCTGCGTGCCGCTTACGCCGAGGATGGCGCTTTTTCACACCTGGAATTTCGGATCATGCGACCCGAAGACGCGACGGCTGGCCCGCCAGCCAGCCGGGCGATTGTTGCTGCCGGTTATTTTACCCGCGACGAAACGACGGCATTGCGGAACGTCACCGTTCGTGGCGCGCTGAATTCGGTTACCGTAAACCTGCGCTAGACCTCGATAATTTTCACGCCGGCACCATCGGCCGACAGAGCGATCTTGCCGTGTTTCAGGCGCTCGGCGTCCGCGCCGAACACTTCCCGGCGCCAGCCGTGCATTGCCGGCACGTCGGGTTCCTCGACTTCGGCGATGGCATCCAGATCCGACGACGATGCGATGAGCTTTTGCGCGACACCGGCCAGCTCGGACTTGGCTTTGAGCAAAACCCGCAACAAGTCTGCCAATCCTTCCGATCCGGTCTTTCGCGGTCTCGCTTCGGGGACATGCGGCATGTCGGCCGAAGCGGTTTCCTGGGCCCGGCGAACGGCTGCCAGGATTCCCTCGGCAATTTCGCCGCGACGGCCGTCCCGCAGCAAACGCGATTTTGCCAGGTCGTCGAGCGTGCGCGGTCGCAGCGAGGCCAGCTCCAGAAGCGCATCATCCTTCATGATCCGGTTGCGCGGGATATTTTTTCGTTGCGCCATTTCTTCGCGAAAACGGGCAAGTTCTTTGACTTGCACCAAAAACTTCGGCGCCGTTGTCCGTGTCTTGACACGCTGCCACGCCTCTTCCGGGCGCGAAATGTAGGTTTCCGGGTCGGTCAGGATCGCCAGTTCCTCATCCAGCCACGAATTGCGCCCCGCCTTCGTCAATTTTGCCGCAAGATGCTCGTAGACATCGCGAAGCCAGGTGACATCGGCCAGTGCATATTCCATCTGCTTGTCGTTCAGCGGACGCTGGCTCCAATCGGTGAATCGTGACGATTTGTCGATTGTCTGCCGGGCAATTTGCCGGACCAGCGTTTCATAGCCAACCTGGTCGCCAAAACCGCAGACCATCGCGGCGACTTGCGTGTCAAAAAACGGCTCCGGAATCACCCCGCCTTCGGTAAAGAAAATCTCAAGGTCTTGCCGGGCGGCGTGAAAAACTTTGACCACGTTTCGATTGCGAAACAGCGCGTAGACCGGTGCCAGATCAAGGTCCGGTGCAAGGGTGTCGACCAGCACCGCGCCGTCGTTGCCATCGCCCGGCATGGCGAATTGCAACAAGCAGAGCTGCGAGAAATAGGTCCGCTCCCGCAGAAACTCGGTATCAACCGTTACATAGGGCTGCAGCGCGGCCGCATTGCAAAACTCGGCAAGCGATTCAGTTGTCGTAATAAGGTTCATGAATTCGGATAATTTCTGCCTAAGTGATAGTTAACATTGCAGTTTTTCTCGGATCGCACAGCAAGAAGGCACAAATTTGACGCGATGATGTTGCGGTGGCAAAACTGATGAAGTTGTGACGATAAACTTGGCTCCGGCGGTAGGATTCGAACCTACGACCAATTGATTAACAGTCAACTGCTCTACCACTGAGCTACGCCGGAACATTTGCCCGCAAGGGGCAACGTTGGCCGTATAGCAAAGCGGATTTGGGGGGTAAAGCGGAATATTGGCGCCTGCTATTGCCCCCGGCAGCCCGCGTTGCTAACCCTGCGCAGGTCATGTTTTCAAGCTGGATACAACGATTTTCACCACGCAGCCTGTTTGTGCGGGCCCTGCTGATCCTGCTGCTGCCCGTTGTGGTGCTGCAGTTGATTGTCGGCTTTGTCTTCATCCAGCGCCATTTTGAAGGCGTCACCGAACAAATGGTTCGCGCCGTCGCCCGCGACCTTAATTATGCAATAGCCGCGGCTGACCGGGCGCCCTCGGTACCCGAGGCGCGCGCCATTCTCGATTTCATTTCCGGGCCGTTGGGCCTGCCGCTTATCCTTGACGCCGACACAGCGACCGTCGGTGCCGACCAAATTCCGTTTTTCGATCTTTCCGGCCGGGCACTGATCCGAACCTTGGATCAGATGATTGCAGCCGATGTCGGCGTTGACCTTGTTTCCGACCCGCGGACGGTTCAAATCCAGGTTGGCACCGACAAGGGAATCGTGACCGCGCGTCTGCCCCGCAGCCGGGTTGCGGCCTCGAACCCGCATCAACTTTTGGTGCTGATGGTGTTTGCCTCAATATTTCTGGCGGCGATTTCCATTCTTTTCTTGCGCAACCAGGTCAAGCCGATCCTTAATTTGGCCTTTGCCGCCGAGGAATTTGGCAAGGGACGCTCGATTGCCTATCGCCCGCGGGGTGCCGAGGAAGTGCGCAGGGCCGGCATTGCATTCCTGGCCATGCGTGGCCGCCTGGAACGGCAGATCGAGCAGCGCACGCAAATGCTGTCGGGCGTCAGCCATGATTTACGCACCCCTCTGACCCGTCTCAAACTTTCGCTTTCGATGATGGCGGATGACGACGAAAAATCGCAGCTGCTCAATGACATTCGCGAAATGGAACAAATGCTTGACGAATTTCTCGCTTTTGCGAAGGGCGATACGCAGGAAGAAACCGTACAATACTCGCCGGTGCTTCTGCTCTCGGAGATTGCCGCCCTTGCAGGTCGTTCCGGCGCCGAGGTCGAGGTAAAGGTTGGCAATCACACGGCGGAAAACCTGCTCGTCGCATTGCGGCACATGGCTGTCGGCAGGGCATTGCATAATCTTGTCAGCAACGCCCAACGGTTTGGAACAAAAGTCACCGTCAGCCTCGCGATTCTCGACCGAAGCATCGAATTCATTGTCGAAGACAACGGTCCCGGCATTTCGGCCGATCAGCGCGATATGGCCTTGCGTCCTTTTGTCCAGCTTGATGAAGCCCGCAACAAGAACGAAGGCAGCGGCGTTGGTTTGGGCCTGGCAATCGCCCTTGATGTTGCCAGAAGCCACGGTGGATCGCTGGCATTGGACCAATCCGGAACACTGGGCGGACTGAAAGCGACGCTGCGGCTGCCGCGGTGAAAATCTGGTAGGCCCGGAGGGACTTGAACCCCCAACCAAAGCGTTATGAGCGCTCTGCTCTAACCATTGAGCTACAGGCCCGCCGTCGCGCAATTAGCTTGGCAACGAAAGCCGCGTCAAGCGTGTTCCCTTCGGAACGGACCTAAGTTACAGAGACGCGGTAAACCCAGGATGCCGCCGATGTCCGCAGCCAAGAACAGCCTGACCTATGCCGGTGCGGGCGTCGATATTGCCGCAGGCGACGCACTGGTCGAACGCATCAAACCGGCCGCGGCATCGACCAGCCGACCCGGCGTCATGGAGGGATTGGGTGGCTTTGGCGCCCTGTTCGATGTAAAGGCGGCCGGGTTCAAGGACCCGATCCTTGTTGCCGCAACCGATGGTGTTGGCACCAAGCTGAAGATTGCCATCGATACGGGCATTCTGGATACGGTTGGTGTCGATCTGGTCGCAATGTGCGTTAACGATTTGATCTGCCAGGGGGCGACCCCGCTGTTCTTTCTCGACTATTTTGCCACTGGCAAGCTGGACGTTGAAGCGGCAGCAAGGGTGATCGAGGGAATCGCCGAAGGCTGCCGAATCTCCGACTGCGCCCTGATCGGCGGCGAGACCGCGGAAATGCCCGGAATGTATCACGGCGGCGATTTCGATCTGGCTGGATTCGCCGTTGGGGCGATGGAGCGAGGAACGGGTTTGCCGCGCAACGTCCAGGCCGGCGATATTCTGCTTGGGCTGCGCTCGAGCGGCGTTCATTCGAACGGGTATTCTCTGGTCCGCAAGGTCGTCGAGGTGGCGGGCCTTGGTTGGCAGGTGGCTTGCCCGTTCGGTGGTGGAACCATCGGCAATGCCTTGATGACACCTACCCGGATTTATGTGCGTTCCGTGCTCGCTGCTTTGGCTTTGGACGGTATCACCGGACTGGCCCATATCACCGGCGGGGGGATTACCGGAAATCTGCCCCGGGTCTTGCCGTCGGGATTGGGAGCAGAGATCGATTTGGCGCGTTGGGACCTTCCGGCGGTATATCCCTGGTTGTTCCGGCAAGCAGGCATGCCACAGGCCGAAGCGCTGCGTACATTCAACTGCGGCATTGGCATGATCCTCGTTGTCAGCGCCGGACGACACGACGCGATATCCGCAGTGCTGGAACAATTCGGTGAGACAGTATCGACCATCGGCCGGGTCATTCGCGGCGAAGGGGTCCACTACACCGGTGCCCTTGCGTGAAAAAGCGGGTCGCCATCCTGATCTCGGGTGGTGGCTCGAACATGGAGGCCTTGCTGCATTCGATGCAGATGCCGGACCATCCTGCCGAACCGGTGCTTGTTCTGTCCAGCGATTCCCGGGCGGCAGGGTTGAATCGTGCCCGCGCATTGGGCATTCGCGCCGCGTCGGTTGACCATGTCGAGTTTGGCAATGACCGGCGCGCTTTCGACAGCAGATTGCAGGAACATTTGCTGGATGCCGGTGCCGACATCATTTGTCTGGCCGGGTTCATGCGTATCCTGTCGGCAAACTTCGTGACCGGTTGGCGGGGCAGGATTCTGAACATTCATCCGTCCCTGCTGCCAAAATATCCGGGCCTGCGCACGCATGATCGGGCGATCGCTGCGGGCGACTTTGTGCACGGCGCAAGTGTGCATGAAGTCATCCCCGACCTCGATGCCGGTCCGGTTCTTGGTCAGGTGGCAATTCCGATCCTGGCCGGTGACACCGCAAAAACTCTTGCCGCGCGCCTGCTGCCGCACGAGCACCGGCTCTATCCTGCCGTCCTGCACCGGTTCGCCCTCGGTGACCGCACGCGCCGGGATTTGCCCTGATGCCCCGCCCGGTTTCCGCCATCCGCAATCTGGGTCCGGCCACAGAAAGATTGTTCGCCGCTGCCGGCATGGAGACGGCCGAGGACATCGAAGTTCTGGGTGCCGATGCGGCCTATCGCAAACTGGTTATTGCCGGTACGCGCCCGCATTTCATCGGTTACTATGCCTTGGTGATGGGCTTGCAGGGACGGCTTTGGTCCGACTGTCAGGGCGCGGAAAAAAAGACGCTGCGCGCGCGGTTTGACGCGCTGATCGGTGGTATCGACGCGAAAGACAAAGGCCGTTTCCAACTGGAAACGGCCCTGGATCAGTTTGGTGTCGGGCCGAGGTCTCAGCCAACCAGCTCAAGGCCGGCAAAGAAATAGGCGATTTCGACCGCCGCTGTTTCCACCGCGTCCGACCCGTGCACCGAATTCTCGCCGATCGACAGGGAAAATTCTTTGCGGATCGTTCCGGGTGCTGCGTCAGCCGGGTTGGTCGCGCCCATGACTTCGCGGTTTTTCAGAACCGCATTGTCGCCTTCCAAAACCTGCACGACGATCGGTTCCGAAGCCATGAATGTGCACAATTCATCGTAGAAACTGCGGGCTGCATGCACTTCATAGAACTTGCCAGCTTGCGCTTTGGTCAGATGGATACGCTTTTGCCCGACGATACGCAGGCCTGCGGCTTCGAACTTGGCGTTGATGGCACCGGTCAGATTGCGCTTGGTCGCATCCGGCTTGATAATCGAAAACGTGCGTTGGATGGCCATGTCATTCCCCTTGGACCGGGGACCCGCGCCCCGCTTCATTGCTGTTGCGGCGCCCATAGCATGCGACGATTGCACCCGCAAACCCTCAAACGCAGCCGTTGACAACCGACCGTACATCGGGCCAATCACCGCCCCATGTTGAGGATCCGCAATATCACGTTCCGAATGGAAGGCCGTCCTTTGCTGGAAGGCGCCTCCGCGGCGATCCCGGCCGGTCACAAAGTCGGCCTGGTCGGCCGCAACGGCACCGGCAAGACCACATTGTTCAAACTGATCCGCAAAGAGCTGGCGCTTGACGAAGGCACGATTGAATTGCCCAGGCACGCCCGCATTGGCGGTGTTGCGCAGGAAGTGCCCTCCGGTCCGGAATCGTTGATGGCCACGGTTCTGGCCGCCGATACCGAACGCGCCGAATTGATGGTCGAAGCCGAATCCGCGACGGATCCAACCCGCATCGGTGAAATTCACCTGCGACTGGCCGACATCGAAGCCCATTCCGCCGAGGCACGGGCGTCGTCGATCTTGCTTGGCCTCGGCTTCAATACCGAAGCCCAGCAGCGCCCATGCGCCGATTTCTCTGGCGGGTGGCGCATGCGGGTGGCGCTGGCGGCGCTGCTGTTCGCCCAGCCCGACGTCTTGTTGCTTGACGAGCCGACCAACTACCTTGACCTTGAAGGGGCGATCTGGCTCGAATCCTATCTGATCAAATATCCCCACACCGTCATCATCGTCAGCCACGACCGCGATTTGCTGAACCGGTCCGTGCAAGGAATCCTGCATCTGGATCAACGCAAATTGACATATTATTCAGGGCCTTACGACGAATTCGTGCGCACGCGCCGGATGAAACTTGACCAGCAGATTTCGGCCAAGCGCAAGCAAGACGACGCCCGGGCCCACATGCAAGCCTATGTCGATCGTTTCCGGGCGAAAGCATCAAAGGCAAAACAGGCGCAAAGTCGTCTGAAAGCATTGTCGCGGATGACATTGATTGGCGACGTTGTGGAAACCGGTGTTACCGGTTTCAACTTCCCATCGCCCGAAGAACTATCGCCGCCGATCATCCGTCTTGACGACGTTGCGATCGGGTATGACGCAAAAACCGTATTGCGCGGACTGGATTTGCGGATCGATCAGGATGACCGCATCGCCTTGCTGGGCGCCAACGGGCAAGGAAAATCCACATTTGCCAAACTGTTAGCTGATCGTCTTAAACCAATGTCCGGGCGCAAACATGCGTCGGGCAAACTGCGCATCGGCTATTTTGCCCAGCACCAGGTCGATGAATTGTATGTTGACGAAACGCCAATCCAGCATTTGCAGCGCCTGCGCCCGAAAGAGCTTCCGCCCAAGCTGCGGGCACGTCTGGGTGCTGGCGGACTGCCGCCCGAAGCGCATACGACCCTGGTTGGCAAACTGTCTGGCGGCCAAAAGGCCAGGCTGTCGCTTCTGATTGCCACGCTGGATGCGCCGCATCTGATCATTCTTGACGAGCCGACGAACCACCTCGACATCGAAAGTCGGGAGGCCCTGGTGCAGGCTCTGACTGACTATAATGGTGCGGTAATCCTGGTCAGCCACGACCCGCATCTGGTGGAACTGGTGGCCGACCAGCTTTGGCTGGTCAATGATGGTGCGGTCAAACCATTTGACGGCGATATGGAAGCCTACCGACGCTTTCTGTTGTCGGAACGCGGCGGCGAGCGGGTGCGATCGACGCATAAACCGAAAGGCCAAAAGCCCGATCTGATTTCGCTGCGCGCCGAACTTGCGCGCTGCGAGGATCGGGTGCAGAAACTGGAGACCATGCGCAACCAGATCGACGAGCGATTGGCCGATCCCAAACTCTATGACAAGGGTCCGGTCGAGATTGCCAAATGGCAATCAAAGCGGGCCGAGATCGCCGATGGTCTTGATCGTGCCGAATCCTTGTGGGCGGATGCACAGGGTAAACTGGATCGGCTGGCCGGATGACCGAACTTGCCATCTCGGCTTTTGTGACCATGTTCGTGATTGTCGACCCTATTGGCCTGGCCCCTGTGTTTGTGGCGCTTACAAGGGGCCGTACACAGGCAGAACGCCGCCGTGTAGGGTTGGCGAGCCTGCCTGATAGCCATGGCGTTGCTGACGCTGTTCGGTGTGGCAGGCGAAAGCCTGTTGGCCGTGGTCGGTATCGGGATGCCGGCTTTCCGCATTTCGGGTGGCCTGCTTCTGTTCATGATCGCGACCGAGATGCTGTTTGAACGGCGCAGCCAGCGGCGCGAACAAACCGTTGAAGACCGGCCCGACCCATCGGTCTTGCCATCGGCGACGCCGTTGATCGCCGGCCCTGCTGCCTTGACCTCGATGATTTTGCCGACCGGGCAACAATCGGGAAATCTGCTCGGCGTCATCGTCGTGCTCGCCGTAGTTTTTGCCGTGGTCGCACTCGCCTTTGTTCTGTTCCTGATCGGCGGCGTGATCGAGCGGATCCTGGGCCATACCGGAACCGTTGTAATTCATCGGCTTTTGGGCATCCTGCTGGCAGCAATGTCGGTGCAATTCATCATCGACGGTTTGCGCGACCTCGGTTTGGCCGGATTGTAGATGGACCAATCCAATGATATGGTACGGCTGATCTATCTGGGCATCCTGGTGGTCGCAACCGCGTCGTATTTCGCCAGCGACTTGCGCAGTCGGTTGAATCAGACCTTGCAGATGATCGCCGTCTGGACCCTGATTTTCATGGCGGCAATTGCCGCCTATTCCTTCCGCGATCTCATCGCCGGTGAAGTGTTCACCTCAACCCCGCGTTTGGCCGACGGTGGCGGTGTTTCGGTGACGCGACAGGCGGACGGGCATTTCTACATCGTGCTGCTAGCGAACGATCAGGACGTCGAATTTGTCATCGATACCGGCGCGACCGACATCGTGTTGAGCCAGACAGACGCTGCGAAAGTCGGCATCGATTTTTCGCGTCTGGAATTTCTGGGCGAAGCCAGCACCGCGAATGGTCTGGTGAAAACCGCCGCCGCCCGTCTCGATTCACTGGTCGCGCCGGGATTGACGCTGAATGACGTGCTGGTCTCGGTCAACGGCGGCGAACTGGACATGTCGCTGTTGGGCATGTCCTATCTTAACAGGTTCACGGCCATTGCCATCGAAGGCGACAAGATGACTTTGACGCCCTAGTTGCTTTCGGCTTTCTTCACCCATCTTCCGCCATCTTGCGCCCAGTAGACTGCCTTGTGTTCGGTCGATGAAATTGCCCGCCAATCCTCGCGCGCTTCGGCAAGTCGAGCTTCGTCGTTGCCATCAAAAAAAATGCAGACCCGTTCGTATTCGGCAAAGGATTCGAGCGGTTGCCTGGCCCCATCGATCAGGATCAGGACTTGCGGATTATTCGTGAACGCGCTGGACGTCAGGATCACCGGCTGCAGGCCGGCGTTGGCTTCGCCTTGTTTGCCGTGTGGCAAGAAACTGTCCTCGCGAAAAGTCCAGAGAAGCGAGTCCAGCATGTCAACTTTGGCCAAAGACGGGGCTTTCACCGCAACTTTCCAGCCGCGTTGCAGCGATTTTTCCAGAATATCCGGCAAAACATGCTCCAGAGGGCGTTCGGTCAGGTGATAGAACAGGATTTCGGTCAATTCTCAAAATTCTCGCGGATCATTCGGTCGAGGCTGCGCACGCCCCAGCCTGTCGCCCCTTTCGGTGCAAAATCGGTCTCGCTGGTGGCCAATGCAACACCGGCAATATCGAGATGGATCCAAGGAGTTTCCGGCTTGACGAAACGTTGTAGAAACATCGCTGCGGTTATGGCACCGGCGGGGCGGCCGCCGACGTTCATCACGTCCGCGATCCGCGACTTGAGAGCCTTGTCATAGGCCGGCGCCAGCGGCATGCGCCAGGCGCCTTCGCCTTCCGCCCTGGCAGCGTCAAGAAACTTGGCACAAAGGCCATCATCGTTAGAAAACACGCCGGCCATTTCGTGGCCCAAACCGATGATGATAGCGCCGGTCAGTGTCGCCAGATCGATGATGCCGCTCGGCTTGAATCTTTCCTGCGCATACCACAGCACATCCGCCAGAACCAACCGGCCCTCGGCGTCAGTGTTGATGACTTCGACCGTGTCACCCTTCATGGATCGCACGACATCGCCCGGTCGTTGGGCATTGCCGTCCGGCATGTTTTCGACCAGACCGACCAATCCCACAACATTGGTTTTTGCCTTGCGCAGTGCCAGCGACCGCATCACACCCGCCACAACGGCAGCGCCGCCCATGTCCATGGTCATTTCTTCCATGCCAAGCGCCGGTTTGATCGAAATGCCGCCGGTGTCAAAAACCACGCCCTTGCCAACCAGGGCCAATGGTGCCTCGTTGCCGCCATTCTGCCAACGCATGACCACGACTTTCGAAGGGCTCGGTGACCCCTGCCCCACGGCCAGCAGCGTGCGCATGCCCAACCTTTCGAGATCGGCCTCCTCCAGGATTTCGACGTCAAGACCAAGCTCGTGCATTGCTGCGAGGCGTGCGGCGAAATCTTCGGTGGTCAGAATATTGGCCGGTTCATTGACCAGATCACGGGTGAAAAAAACCCCTTCGCAGACGGCTGCCTGCGGCCGGGCTGCAAGCGCCACGCTTTCGGCATCGGCAACGATGAATGTCACCGTGCCGGATGGCCCGGATTTGGTCGACTTATGGGTCTCGAATTCGTAGGACATCAAAGCCAGGCCATAAGCGACTTCATGGGCATGTTTCAGATTTCCGGCGAGGACCGTCAGTGCCGCGGTGCCTTTGGCCGATGCCAAACCGGCGCCGGCCTTGCGCACTTCGGCAAAAGTCGCTGTCCTCGGCAGTTTGATAACCTGCAGCCTTTCCGCCATCATTCCGGCAGGATACGAAACCGGCTGGCTCTCGCCTGTTTTGGCATCCTTGAAACTCTGGCTGTTCGCCAATTTTTCCAGCGCGCCTTTGGTAAGTTTGTTGGCGCGTTTTCCAAAGGCATCCATCCCGCCGTCCGCATCGAGAAAAAGCACAACCCTGCCCGGCAATTTTTCAATTTCGATGGTCTCGGCACCGGAAAATTTTATTTGCAGCGGCTCGGTCAATCTGGCCTCCTTGGCGACAGGTCACGGAATCCAGATTGGTAGCGTCTTTGTGCGGGCTTGACCAGTTCGCCAGATCG
>JAYTCN010000442.1:0-2959 GCA_043736475.1 Paracoccaceae bacterium | reverse complement strand
TTTCTCACTCTCCATCAGCAGGCGGTGCAAACCATGGTGCCGCCGATGTACATGCCGGGACGCTTGCGCACCGGTTCGAGGCCTTCGAGAACTTCGATGGCGGAGGCGTCGTAGGAGGCGCTCGCGGAATCGCGGAAGAGATCCTCGGCGCTGGGGCTGTTCATGGCGGGTTTTCCCGATTCTGCTCTGCTCTGGGCCGGGAGTATGGCAGAGGGGATGGGGTGTTGGTAGGGCGCGTGCTCGCATCCCCGCTTTCGCCATCACCGCAACCGCCCGCAAACTCCGCACCACCCTCAACGCCATGTTCCGGGACGGCACCGCCCATGCCGGTGCACGGGCGCGATAAAGACAGGTGCTGCAATCAACTGCCGGTTCTTGGACCGGGGCAATTGAGCGGCTCGGAGTCACTGGCGACGAGTTCGATTTCGCTCAGGCCGTCCGGATCGTCGGATTGGCGGGCGAAATAGCCGCCGTTGCGTTCGATGAAATACCAGCAGATCGGGTCGGGCCAGGATTCGTAAGCGAAACAGATTTGCTGGTCCTGCGGGAACCAATAACCAAAGTCGCAGTCGCCATTAGCGGGCTTCCAAAGCGATTTCCTATCGCTGAAATATTGTTCAGAACCAAATGCTTGACCAAATGAATTAAAGTGCAATGTCTTGCCCTGGCTGAGGGTTTGAAACGCTTCCGGCGACACGATGGAGTCGGCGTGGCTTGCGCTGGCCAGCAGGACAAGGGCGAGGCTGGCCCGGATCATGGCAGGCGCCGGAAACTGGTGCTGAATGGGGCGAGGCAGAAGCTGTCCGAGCAAACCTGGGCGGTAAGGGTGACGGCTTCGGCATTGGTGAGCGGGATGATAATTGTGCCGGTATAAGGGTCAATCGCGTTTGGTTCGGGCAGGGTTGCGCCGGTTATGGCGAGGGCGGTCAGGCCGGGCGCGTTGGCGGCGGTCAGGTGCCAGCCGGGGGCGATGGTGAGCGAAATGGTGTTGTGGCGCAGTTGGATTTTGAGTGCGCCTTCGGCGAAGACGCGCAGGTTGGCGGATTCGGAATTAAGTATTTGTGTAGCCAAGAGTCCAGTTAGGCGGATCACCGGCATGGCGGCGATAGGGCCGGAAATGGCGTCTCTCAGCGCGATTGTGCGGGTATCACGGTTGAGGTCGGGTTGCCGGTGTTGCAGGAGTGCGAGGAATTCGAGAGTGGAGGATTCGCCGGAAGGAACCGCGCCGTCCTCGGCTTCGAGGACGGGGCCGAGGGGCGAGTTTTGAGTTAGGGCGAGGCGGCTATCTGGGGCGTTAAATTGAGTTAGGATGGTGTCGGCCATTTTGGGAAGTTTGCTCGTCCAGTCATTTTTGCCCGCATCCAACAAGGCAAGGGCGGCCAGCGCGATCCAGGCGTGATCGGAAAGGTTAGCGAATTCGAGCGGTTTGCCACCGGCGTGCAGGCGGGCAAGGCCGTTTGCGGTCTCGAGGCGAATAAGCAGCGATGTCAGGGCTTTGTCGGCGGTTTCGATCCAATCTGGACGGTCCATCGCCAGCCCCGCTTCGGCCAAGGCGCGGATCATCAGACCGTTCCAGCCGCCGATGATTTTGCCGTCGCGGAAAGGACGCGGGCGGGAATCGCGCGCGAGGCGGAGTTTTTCGAGGATCGGGTCGAGGGCAGGATCGACGGGTTGACCGGGTTGCAGGTGGATGACCGCGCCGGCTTCGAGGGTGGGGGTTTGGTCGAGGCCGAGTATCCCTTCGTATGTCGCGGCGTCAGCGCCAAGGCATTCGGCGAGTTCGGATTTGGTCCAAGCGTAAAACGCCCCTTCTTCCCGTTCGCCTGCGGCGTTCAGGCTGTCGGCGTCTTCGGCCGAGGCGAAGGTGCCGTCGGGTTCGGTCAGGTCGCGGGCGAGGTATTCGATACAGCGTTCGACGGCGCGAGAGTAGACCGGATTGCCGGTTATTTCCCATCCATGGACGAAACATCGAATCAGAAGCGCTTGATTATAGAGCATTTTCTCGAAATGCGGGGTGCGCCAGTTCACGTCGACCGTATAGCGGTGAAAGCCGCCGCCAACATGGTCGTGGATGCCGCCGGCGGCGATGGCATCGAGGGTGTGGAGGGCGGCTTCGAGCGCCGGGCTGTCGCCGGTTCGCCGCCAGTGGTCGAACAGGAACAGGATGTGGCCCTCGTTGGGGAATTGGGTGCCGGTGGAAAAGCCGCCATGGCTGCGGTTGTGGGCCTGGACGAGCTGGCTGGCGGCGAGAGCCGGGGCATTGGTCAGGTCGGCGGCGTCGGGGGAGCGGCGGCTGACCGACCGGACGTGGCCGGAGAGCTCTGCAGCGAATTCCTCCAGCCGCTTCCTGCCTTCGACCCAGGCTTTCTCGATGGCGTGCAAGGTGGCGAGGAACTGCGGCCGCGGGAAATAGGTGCCGGTGTGGAACGGCTTGCCGTCGGGCAACAGCCAGCACGAATTCGGCCAGCCGGCGTGGCGGTGCTGCAGGGTGGTGGCGACGAGGTAGATATGGTCGATGTCGGGGCGCTGTTCGCGGTCGAGTTTGACCGGGATGAAGCGGGCGTTGAGGAAGGCGGCGACTTCGACGTTGTCGAAACTTTCCTCCTCCATCACATGGCACCAGTGGCAGGTGGCGTAACCGGCGGAGAGGAAGATTGGCAGGTCGCGGCGTTCGGCCTCGGCCAGCGCCGCATCGCCCCACGGCCACCAGTCGACCGGGTTGTGGGCGTGTTGCAGCAGGTAGGGTGAGGGCTCGCGGATCAGCCGGTTGATGTAGAGCGGCTGGCCGTCGCGTTTGAGGTGGGTGCGGGCTTCGTAGCCCGAGGGTTTGGCAGCGAAAGCGTTCTCCAGCGACGCCTGTTCGGCGGGGTCGCGGCGCAGGCCGGGGGGTGGCAGCATGGCAGGGTTGACCTTTCGCTCGAAACACCATTGTGGCTGGCGGGCGGCAGGATGCAACGCC
>JAYTCN010000441.1:0-16912 GCA_043736475.1 Paracoccaceae bacterium | reverse complement strand
AGGATCGGCGCATGAGCAGCTCCATAGTCACCGTATTTGGCGGATCAGGGTTCATAGGCCGCTATGTGGTGCGACGTTTGGCGAAACAAGGGTATCGGGTCAGGGTGGCTGTGCGCCGACCGAACGAAGCCTTGTTTGTGAGACCCTATGGCGCAGTGGGACAGGTCGAGCCAGTTCAGGCGAATATTCGTGATGACTCGTCAACCCGCGCCGCTATCCGCGGTGCCGTGGCAGTGGTGAATTGCGTTGGCGTTCTTTACCCGGACTCGCGCCAAACATTTGAAGCTGTGCAGGAACTCGGTGCCCGGCGGATCGCCCGAATTGCCGCCGAAGAGGGCGTCGCCCGGTTTGTTCACATATCGGCGATAGGAGCCGATTCAACCAGCGACAGCAACTATTCCCGGACCAAGGCAAAAGGCGAAATGGCTGTCTTGGAAGAATTCCCTGCCGCCGTTATCGTGCGGCCGTCGATAGTTTTCGGCACCGAAGATGGATTTTTCAACAAATTCGGCGGCATGGCGCAACTTCTGCCGGCGTTGCCCTTGATCGGCGGTGAAACACGGTTCCAGCCGGTCTTTGTGGACGATATCGCCATTGCAGTCACATTGGCCGTGACCGAGCCCGTCCAGGCGGGTATCTACGAACTCGGCGGGCCAGAAATTGCCACCCAAAAAGCCTTGTTGCAACGAATGCTCAGATTGATCCACCGGCGCCGACTTTTGGTGCCGGTGCCGTTTTGGGCGGCACGGATCATGTCCTGGGGTTTCGACACGGTTCAATTCCTCAGTGGCGGACTGATCCGTAACGCGCTTGTAACGCAGGACCAGGTGCGCTTGCTGCGCCGCGACAATGTTGTCGCGACGACGGCAAAAGGTTTTGCGTCCTTCGGAATCGAGCCCACAACGATGGACGCGGTTCTGGAATCCTATCTGGCGCGCTTCCGACCGCACGGGCAATTTGACGCGGTCACGGCTTCGGCCAAGAATCTGCGTTCATAATTCCGTATGGAACAAACCGCCTATGAGGCTGCAATCCTCGGCCTGGTCGAAGGACTGACGGAGTTTATTCCCGTTTCCTCGACCGGCCACATTCTTCTCGCCCAAGAACTGCTTGGGATAAATGCGGCCGGCAACGGATTTGAGGTGCTGATTCAACTCGGAGCCATTCTGGCAGTTGTCGCGGTCTATGCCGCTAAACTGTTACAGATCGCGCGCGACATGTTCCATGATCGGCGAACGCAACGGTTCGTGATTGCGGTACTGGTCGCGTTTCTTCCGGCGGCATTTGTTGGCGTTCTGGCGCACGATTTTATCGTCGACGTCCTTTTCGTTGCGCCGCGTCTGACGTCGGTGATGTTAATTGCCGGCGGCGTGGTCCTGTTGTTGATTGATCGTATCAAGACACCACCGCGCCAAACTGACATCATGGATTATTCGCTGCCGATGGCACTTGGCATCGGATTGGTCCAGTGCCTGTCGTTGGTCCCGGGCGTTTCGCGATCCGGCGCCACCATCGTGGGCGCCATGTTGATGGGCGCCGACAGGCGCTCGGCGGCGGAGTTTTCCTTTTTTCTGTCGATGCCAACGATGCTTGGGGCATTTTCCTATGAAGTTGTCAAAAACCGCGACGTCTTTCAATCTGCCGATCTTTTGACGATTGGCATCGGCTTCCTGGTGGCATTTATTTCGGGGCTGTTCGTCGTGAAAACGATGTTGGACTTCATTTCGAGACGCGGTTTTGCACTGTTTGCTTGGTGGCGAATCATCGTCGGGTTCATTTCACTGGCGATTCTGAGTGGAAATTCCTGAGAGAATCGTTAATAGGTAATACAAACTGAACAAAAATACGGGAGATTTTCACAAAATTGCCATGCTCCGAGGTCAGGAATTCATAATAGGTCAGCATCATTGCCTTTTATTCCAGACTGACCCGGTGTAAGCAGCCGGTGTGATTGTCTTTTGGCGATTTGAGCGCAGAGGGTGTGACATGGCGGTGCAGCGTATGTTGAAGTTCGTTACGGTGCCGCGCGACATGCCTAAAAAGCGTGCCGTCAAGGACCGGCGCGACGACTTCGGCGAGATCTATCGCGAATACGCGGCGGAGAAAGCGGCGGAGCAGGCGGCGCGGTGTTCGCAATGCGGCGTTCCTTATTGTCAGACCCATTGTCCGTTGCACAACAACATCCCTGATTGGTTGAGATTGACTGCTGAAGGCCGGCTGCAAGAAGCCTATGAGCTTTCACAGGCGACCAACGCATTCCCGGAAATATGCGGTCGGATTTGCCCGCAGGATCGGTTGTGCGAAGGCAATTGCGTGATCGAAAAGGCCGGGCACGGCACGGTAACGATCGGCGCGGTCGAAAAATACATCACCGACACGGCGTGGGAGCAAGGCTGGGTGAAGGCCATCCAGCCGCACCGCGAACGGACCGACAGCATCGGCATCATCGGCGCCGGTCCCGGCGGACTGGCTGCGGCGGACCGGCTGCGCCGGCAAGGGTTCCAGGTGACGATCTATGACCGCTACGACCGGGCCGGCGGGTTGATGACCTATGGCATTCCGGGCTTCAAGCTGGAGAAAGACATCGTCCTGCGCCGCAACGCCCAGCTAGAGGAAGGCGGGGTGAAGATTGTCTATGATTGCAATGTCGGCGAGACGATTTCGTTTGCCGCGATCCGGGACCAGCACGACGCGGTGCTGATTGCCACCGGCGTGTACAAGAGCCGCGAGCTGGGCGGACCGGGTGCGGGCCTGGGCGGAATCGTGGCAGCGATTGACTATCTGACCGCGTCGAACCGCAAGGGTTTTGGCGACGCGGTGCCGGAGTTTGATTCGGGCGAACTCGATGCCAGGGACAAGCGGGTGGTGGTGATCGGCGGTGGCGACACGGCGATGGACTGCGTGCGCACGGCGATCCGGCAGGGCGCGACCTCGGTGAAATGCCTGTATCGCCGCGATCGGGCCAACATGCCCGGCTCGATGCGCGAGACGGCGAATGCCGAAGAGGAAGGGGTCGAGTTCGTCTGGCTGACGGCGCCGAAGGGATTTACCGGCAAGGATTCGGTCAAGGGCGTGATCGTGCAGCGCATGCGGCTGGGCGCGCCGGATGTGAGCGGCCGGCAAAGCCCGGAGGATATTCCAGGGGCGGATTATGTCGAGGATGCCGAGCTGGTCATCAAGGCTTTGGGTTTTGAACCCGAAAACCTTCAAGCGCTTTGGAACGTACCGGCCTTGGAAGTGACGCGCTGGGGCACGGTAAAAGCTCGTTTCGGAAGCGGCGAAACGTCACTTCCGGGCGTCTATGCGGCAGGTGATATCGTTCGCGGTGGCAGTCTGGTCGTATGGGCGATACGCGACGGGCGCGACGCGGCTGACGCGATCATCGATTATCTGGAAAAGGCAAGTTCATCTGGATTGGCGGCATGATGGCGAACAGGCCCGCAGACTTGGCAACCCGATATCTGAGCGTCGTGGGCAATGTTGCCGCTTCGGCGGCCGGTGAAACTTTGCCGAGAACCGATGTCGATTCACCCGGACGGCTCGAAATTGAGGAAGTTTACGACGACGGCGTCTTGCGGATAACCGCAATAGCCGGAACATCTTCGCGTTTGGTCGTCAGCTTTTCTGGCATCGGAAGCGATCCTTCCAAGCGACCGCAGGAAGAGTTTGTGGCAACAGCCAGCAAGAACGGTCTGCACCACGTCCTGTTCGTGATGGATTCGTCGCGCAGCTGGTTCAACCGGCCAGGCGCGGCGGAAAAGGTCGTGCAGGTCGTCAGCGTGTACCAAAAGATGTTTGCCATCACCGAAACCAAAACCATCGGCGATTCAATGGGCGGATTTTGTGCAATGGTCCTGCCGTCCCTGACCGAGGTCTCGGCCGTATTCGCCACCGCGCCGCAATTTTCGGTCGATCCTGCCGTGGTGCCCGAAGAAACCCGCTGGAAAGCCGAGCGCGCTGCCCTGAGCGCGGTGCGCTTTGGCACGGTTCAGGACTTTTTGCAAAGCGGCACCCTTTACGTTGTCGGGCACGGCGGCGCCCCGCGTGAGGCGGTTCAGCGCGACCGTTTCCCGCAGGCGCATAACCTGTGGCATTTTGTCTGCGATGACAGTGGTCATTCAATCGCCGCGCGGATGCGACGGGAAAGTTTGTTGCAGCCGGTCGTGGATGCCACCTTTGAACGGAAAGCCCAAAAGGTCGCCCGACTGCTGTCGGGGCCAGAATGGACCAAACGCAGCGGTGGCAAATTCGACGCCGAAGTTGCGACCACGCCTCTCGTCTTGAGTGCAGGAGAATGACCATGACCAGATACGACGCCACTTGGGCAGCCGAACACGACGCAGCACGGAAACGGCTGGCGGAGACCGGGATGTATTCCGAGGCGGACGAGCATTCGTCCTGCGGCGTCGGTTTCGTTGTGGCGATTGATGGCAAGCCGCGGCGGCAGGTGGTGGAAAACGGCATCGCGGCGCTGAAGGCGGTCTGGCACCGGGGCGCGGTCGATGCCGACGGCAAGACCGGTGACGGCGCCGGCATCCATGTCGAGATTCCGGCGGCGTTTTTCCACGACCAGATCGAGCGTACCGGGCACAAGCCGCACGATTCGCAACTGGCGGTGGGGATGATTTTCCTGCCGCGCACCGACTTTGGCGCCCAGGAAACCTGCCGGACGATTGTCGAATCCGAAGTGCTGCGTTTGGGATATTACATCTATGGCTGGCGGCATGTGCCGGTCGACATTTCCTGCCTCGGCGACAAGGCCAATGCGACAAGGCCGGAGATCGAGCAGATCCTGATTTCCAACAGCAAGGGCGTCGATGAGGAAACCTTCGAGCGCGAGCTGTATGTCATCCGGCGCCGGATCGAGAAAGCGGTTTCTGCGGCGCAGGTGAACGGTTTCTACGTCTGTTCGCTGTCGTGCCGGTCGGTGATCTACAAGGGCATGATGCTGGCCGAGCAGGTGGCGGTGTTTTACCCCGACCTCTTGGACGAACGGTTCGAGAGCGCGTTTGCGATCTATCACCAGCGTTATTCGACCAACACTTTCCCGCAGTGGTGGCTGGCGCAGCCGTTCCGGATGCTGGCCCATAACGGCGAGATCAACACCCTGAAGGGCAATCTGAACTGGATGAAAAGCCATGAAATCCGCATGGCATCGGGCACGTTTGGCGAATTGGCCGAGGACATCAAGCCGATCGTCATGCCGGGGTCGTCGGATTCCGCCGCTTTAGACAGCGTGTTCGAGGTGATGGTGCGGGCCGGGCGTTCGGCGCCGATGGTCAAGACGATGCTGGTGCCTGAAGCCTGGGCCACCATGGCCAGCGCAATGCCGAAGGCGTGGCAGGACATGTATTCCTATTGCAACAGCGTGATGGAACCGTGGGACGGGCCAGCAGCGCTGGCGATGACCGACGGGCGCTGGGTCTGCGGCGGGCTCGACCGCAACGGTCTGCGGCCGATGCGCTATGTGGTGACCGGCGACGGGCTGGTGATTGCCGGGTCCGAGGCCGGGATGGTGGTGGTCGACGAGATGGCGATCAAGGAAAAAGGCGCGCTGGGGCCGGGACAGATGCTGGCGGTCGATATGGCCGAAGGCAAGGTCTGGCGCGACATCGAACTGAAAGACATGCTTGCCGCCAGCCTGCCGTTTGGCGACTGGGTCGGGCGGATCACCGATCTGGACGAAAAGACCCGCGATTTGACCGAGACGGCCGGTTTCAGCGCTGCGGAATTGCGCAAACGCCAGATTGCGGCGGGTTATTCCATCGAGGAGCTGGAGGTGATCCTGCAGCCGATGGCCGAAGATGGCAAGGAAGCAATCGGCTCGATGGGCGACGACACGCCGCCGGCGGTATTGTCGGAAAAATACCGGCCGCTGAGCCATTATTTCCGCCAGGACTTCAGCCAGGTGACCAACCCGCCGATTGACTCGCTGCGCGAGCACCGGGTGATGAGCCTGAAAACGCGGTTCGGCAATTTGAAGAACGTGCTCGATCAAAGCGGCGCCCAGACCGAGATTCTGACGCTGGACAGCCCGTTTGTGTCCAATGCCCGGTTTGGCGCGATGAAAGCCTATTTCGGCGAAACGGCGGCGGAACTGGATTGCACTTTTGTTGCCGATGGCGGTGAGCTGCGGACGGCGCTGGAACAATTGCGGCTGAAGGCCGAGGAAGCCGTGCGCTCCGGTTCCGGGCACCTGATCCTGACCGACATCTGGCAGAACGAAGACCACGTGCCGATGCCGATGATTCTGGCCACTTCGGCGGTGCATTCCTGGCTGACCCGCAAAGGGTTGCGGACCTTTTGTTCGCTCAACGTGCAAAGTGCCGAATGCATCGACCCGCATTATTTCGCGGTGCTGGTCGGCTGCGGCGCGACCACGATCAACGCTTATCTGGCCCAGGATTCGATTGCCGACCGGATCGGGCGCGGGCTGTTGGATGTGAACCTGAACGAGGCGATGGCGAATTACCGCGAGGCGATCAATCAGGGCCTGCTCAAGATCATGTCGAAGATGGGGATCAGCGTCATCTCCAGCTATCGCGGTGGGCTGAACTTCGAGGCTGTCGGCCTCAGCCGCGCCATGGTGGCGGAATATTTCCCCGGCATGACCAGCCGGATTTCGGGGATCGGATTGAGCGGCTTGCAACGCAACGTGCGGGCGGTGCACGGGCGCGGCTGGCTGGGCGGGCAGGACGTGCTGCCGATTGGCGGCATCTACAAGGCGCGGGCGTCGGGCGAGACCCATGGCTGGGAAGCGCAAGCCATGCATGTGCTGCAATCGGCCTGCGACCGGGGCTCGTTTGAGTTATGGAAACAATATTCCGAGCACATGCAATCGCGCCCGCCGATCCATCTGCGCGACCTTTTGGTAATCAAGGCCGCGGACAAGTCGATACCGCTGGAAGAGGTGGAGAGTATCACCGCGATCCGCAAACGGTTCGTGACGCCGGGGATGAGCCTTGGGGCGCTGAGCCCGGAAGCGCACAAGACGCTGAACATCGCGATGAACCGGATCGGAGCTAAGTCAGACTCCGGCGAAGGCGGCGAGGATGCGGCGCATTTCCTGCCGATGGCGAACGGCGACAACGCCTCGGCCAAGATCAAACAGGTCGCCTCGGGGCGCTTTGGCGTTACCGCCGAGTATCTGAATCATTGCGAGGAACTGGAGATCAAGATCGCGCAAGGGGCCAAGCCCGGCGAAGGCGGGCAGTTGCCGGGGATCAAGGTGACCGAGCTGATCGCCAGGCTGCGGCTGTCGACGCCGGGGGTGAGCCTGATCTCGCCGCCGCCGCATCACGACATCTATTCGATCGAGGATCTGGCGCAGCTGATCTATGACCTCAAACAGATCAACCCGCGGGCGAAAGTCTGCGTCAAACTGGTCAGCCAGTCGGGCGTCGGCACGATTGCCGCCGGGGTGGCGAAAGCCAAGGCCGACGTGATCCTGATTTCGGGCCATGCCGGCGGCACCGGGGCCAGCCCCCAGACCAGCATCAAATATGCCGGATTGCCGTGGGAGATGGGCCTGAGCGAGGCGCATCAGGTGCTGGCGCTGAACAACCTGCGCGAGCGGGTGACTCTGCGCACCGACGGCGGGTTGCGCACCGGGCGCGACATCGTGATCGCCGCCATGCTGGGGGCCGAGGAATACGGCATCGGCACCGCCTCGCTGATCGCCATGGGCTGCATCATGGTGCGGCAGTGCCAGTCGAACACCTGCCCGGTCGGCGTCTGTGTGCAAGACCCGGTGCTGCGGGCCAAGTTCACCGGCACGGCGGAAAAGGTGGTCAATCTGATGACGTTTTACGCCCAGGAAGTCCGCGAGATTCTGGCCTCGATCGGGGCCAAATCGCTCGACGAAGTCATTGGACGCGCCGATCTGCTGGCGCAAGTCAGTCGCGGATCCGAGCATCTCGACGACCTTGATCTGAATCCGCTGCTGGTTTCGGTCGCGGCGCATGGCTCGATCAAGCTCAATCGCCTGCGCGAACGCAACCCGGTGCTCGACACGCTGGACGCCCTGATCGTCGCCGACGCCCAGCCGTTCTTCAAGGATGGCGAGAAAATGCAGCTTTCCTATGCGGTGCAGAACACCCTGCGCACCATCGGCACCCGGGTTTCGTCGCATATCGTGCAGCGTTTCGGCATGCACAACGATTTGCAGCCGGACCATCTGACGGTGCAGCTGACCGGTTCCGCCGGGCAGTCGCTGGGGGCGTTTGCCGCGCCGGGACTGAAGCTGGAAGTTTATGGCGACGCCAACGACTATGTCGGCAAGGGCCTGTCGGGGGCGACGATTGTGGTGCGGCCAAGGCTGGGCAGCCCGCTGGTGGCGCATGCGAACACCATCATCGGCAACACCGTGCTCTATGGGGCGACGGCGGGCCGGCTGTTCGCCAACGGCCGGGCCGGCGAGCGGTTCGCGGTGCGCAACTCCGGCGCCGAGGTGGTGATCGAGGGCTGTGGGTCGAACGGCTGCGAATACATGACCGGCGGGGTGGCGGTGATCCTGGGGTCGGTCGGCGACAACTTTGGCGCCGGGATGACCGGCGGGATGGCGTTTTTGTACGATGCGGTTGGCGATGCCGGCAAACGGTTGAACGGCGAAACGGTGGTGATGCAGGGCATCGAAGCCGCGCATTGGGAAGGCGTTTTGCGCGGCCTGGTTGAGGCGCATGTGCGTGAGACCGGCAGTCCGAAAGGTGCCGAGATATTGCGCAACTGGGACGAGGAATTGCCGAAGTTCCGCCAGATCGTGCCGAAGGAGATGCTGTCGCGTCTGGAAGCGCCGCTGGTCGATGAGGTGAAGAAGCGGGCTTGATAATTGCCAATAATGTAATTACATATTCGTCATGACAAGGATCGAGTTTAGCTGGGATGACGCCAAGGATCGTTCGAACCGGCGAAAACACGGCGTCAGTTTTGCCGAAGCCTGCCGCGTGTTTGCCGACCCGTTGCACCAATCTTGGCAAGACCGGATCGAAGGTGGCGAGCAAAGGTGGCAAACTTTGGGTTTGGTTGGCGGTGTGATCGTGTTGCTGGTCGCGCATGCTTTTGCAGACGGTGGCTCAGAACATGAGGGCGTTGAACTGATCCGAATTGTTTCTGCTCGCCACGCAACCCCAAGGGAAAGGAGCCGATATGAAAATGGTTAGAATGACTTTGGAAGACCTTCCGCCGCTGACGGCAAATCAGAAAGCTCGGCTTGCCGCATTGGCGGCGATGCCTGACGCGCAGATTGACACAAGCGACATGCCTGAAATGACCGACGCTGCTTTGGCAGCGATGAAACCGGGCCTTTTCTATCGTCCAGTCAAGCAACAGATCACGGCTCGTGTCGATTCCGACGTGCTTGTTTGGCTCAAGTCGCAAGGCAAAGGTTATCAGGCATTGATGAATGCAATCCTTCGCCGCGAAATGCTGGCGCGGTTGGAAAAGCCGCAGGCGGACGAAGTGAAGAAGCGGGCTTGACCCCCGCTTTCGCGGGGGTGAGATAGGTCCCAAACATCGCCGCATTGTCATCCCCGCGACGGCGGGGACCGTTGAAAATGGAAACCCCACATGGCCAAACCGCCACCGGAGATATTGGCGGAAGGGCTGGCGCCACCAGCAGCGCGTAACCGGCGGCGGCGCGGCATCTGGCTTTGGCGGATATTGCGGCCGCTGTTTGTCGGCCTGTTCCGCTTTGGTTTGGTCTGCCTGGTACTGACCGTTTTGCTGCGCTTTGCCAATCCGCCCGCGACTTTTACCATGGTGCAGGCCTATTGGACGCTGGGACCGGTGCAATACGACTGGGTGGACATTGGGGACATGTCCCCCCATCTGCCCCGCGCCGCCGCCGCCGCCGAAGACGCCAATTTCTGCCTGCACAACGGTTTTGATTTCGCCGCGATCAAGGCGGCGATGGCCGAGGAGGACCGGGTGCTGGGGGCCTCGACCATCAGCCAGCAGACCGCCAAGAACGTTTTCCTGTGGCAGGGACGAAATTGGGTCCGCAAGGGGCTGGAGGCCGGGTTCACCATCCTGATCGAGGTGCTCTGGGGCAAGCAGCGGATCATGGAAGTTTACTTGAATGTCGCCGAATTCGGCGAGGGGATTTTCGGGGTGCGGGCGGCGAGCCTGCATTATTTCGGGGTGGAACCGGGCGATTTGAGCCAGCAGCAATCCGCCGCTTTGCTGGCAGTGCTGCCCGACCCGAAAGACCGTTCGCCCAACAACCTGACCAATTTCATGCGCGGCCAGGTGCGGCGGATCGTCGGCGGCTCGGGAACGATCCGGGGGGATGGACGGGCGGGGTGTTTTGAGTGATTGTAGCGAACGCGGGTTGAATTCCACCCCCGGCGGGGTCAAAGAAGCACAGGTTTGAACCTGCCCGAAAGCTGCCAATGCGCCGCCTCTATCACCTGCCGCTTTCCCCTTTCTGCCGCAAGGTGCGCCTTGTCCTGGCCGAGAAGAAGATCGAGGTCGAGCTGGTGGTGGAAAAACCCTGGGAGCAGCGGCTGGATTTCCTGCGGCAAAACCCGAGCGGCAAGGTGCCGGTGCTGAAAATCGACGGCTATGTCCTGCAGGATTCGACCGCGATCTGCGAATATCTGGAAGAAACCCATCCAACTCCGGCCTTGATGCCGCGCGACCCGGCCAGCCGGGCCGAGGTGCGGCGGCTGGTGGCATGGTTCGATGACAAATTTCACCATGAAGTGACGGTGAACCTGCTCTATGAGCGGGTGAACAAGCGGCTGAAAAGGGCTGGCCACCCGGACGGCGCCAATATCCGGGCCGGGTCGAAAGCGATCCATTTCCATCTCGACTATATCGGCTGGCTGATGGAAAGCCGCCGCTGGCTGGCCGGCCACGAGATGACCCTGGCCGACTTCGCCGCCGCCGCCCAGCTTTCCTGCCTCGATTATATCGGCGACGTCGACTGGGCCCGGGTTCCGGCGGCCAAGGAATGGTACGCCAAGGTAAAGTCGCGGCCGGCTTTTCGCGGCATTTTGACCGATCTGATCCCCGGATTTACCCCGCCGGATCACTACGCGGATCTGGATTTTTAGGGGATGCCTGACACCCTGACCCAAGCCATCAATGCCGAGGCTTTGCGGTTGGGGTTTGCGGCTTGCGGGGTGTGTCGGCCGGATGCAATTCCGGCGGCGGCGGGGCGGTTGCAGGCGTTTGTGGCGGCGGGTTTTCACGGCCAGATGAACTGGCTGGCCGAGCGGGCGAACCGGCGTGGCGATCCCGCCGCGCTCTGGCCCGAAGCCCGCTCGGTGATCATGCTCGCCGATCTCTACACGCCGGGCGAGGATGCTTTGGCGGTGCTGGACCACCCCGATAGCGGCGCCATCTCGGTCTATGCCCGCAACCGCGACTACCACGAGGTGGTGAAAAAGCGGCTGAAGGCGCTGGGGCGCTGGCTGGTGGAGCGGGAAGGCTGCGCGATCAAGGTTTTCGTCGATACCGCCCCGGTGATGGAAAAGCCGCTGGCCCAGGCGGCGGGGATCGGCTGGCAGGGCAAGCACACCAACCTGCTCAGCCGGGATTTGGGCAACTGGTTTTTTCTCGGGGCGGTGTTCACGACGGCGGTTCTCGAGCCGGACGAGGCTGAGGTGGACCATTGCGGCAATTGCCGGGCCTGCCTCGACATCTGCCCGACCAAGGCGTTTCCGGCCCCTTATCAGCTCGATGCGCGGCGCTGCATTTCCTATCTGACCATCGAGCACAAAGGCCCGGTCGATGAAGAATTGCGCCCGCTGCTTGGCAACCGCATCTATGGCTGCGACGATTGTCTGGCGGTCTGCCCGTGGAACAAATTCGCGGTCGAGGCGCACGAGATCGGCTATCTGGCCCGGGTAGAATTGCAGCGGCCGAAACTGGCGCATCTGGCGGCGCTCGACGATGCCGGGTTCCGCGAGGTCTTTGCCGGGTCGCCGGTCAAGCGCATCGGGCGCGACCGGCTGGTCCGCAACGTGCTTTACGCGATCGGCAATTCCGGCGACCGGCGGCTGCGCGGCGATGCCGAACGGCTGCTCGGTGACGGTGACGCCGCGGTGCGCGATGCAGCGGCCTGGGCGCTGGAACAACTCGAGCGGAGGGCGAAAGATGACGGATGAGCAATTGCTGGCGGCTGCGCCAGCGGCGGACGGTCGTTTCGGACACCCCCAACTCGCGGGCGAGCGACGCGACCGAAGCCGTGCTCGCCTGAATATAGGCGCGGGTCTTCGGCGTAGTAGTGGCATTGGCGTGCAGGCGTCTCGGCATGGCAGCCTCCCGAGTTCTCGCAGCAGCAGCATACCACGACGGACCCCGGAGCCATCCAACCAATCTGCCGTGACAGAACACCCGGGCAGGCACCGGCCTCACTCTGCGCCGCACCTGGCCCACCGGCTTGGTTGCCGGCTGCGCGCCCGCCGCTGACGAATGTCCCCCGGAAATTCGTCCTGGTGCTGCGCACCGTCGCGTCGGTGCCGCCTTTGCCCCGCTCTTGCATGCGGAGGACCGCCAACCGCTTCCGTTTAGGGGGTTCACCCCATGCAGGGCCGACACGGCCAGGACTTCCTGTCCGCAGCGGCCCGCGCCTCTGCAGGGCCGCATTGGGAGAAAATCATGACACCGCTTGAAACCGTCAGTTCCATCATCGAAGCCATCGGTCGCCGCGACATCGGAAATGTGCTGGGCCAGCTCGCCCCCGATGTCACCTGGGTGGGGCCGCGAACCGTCCCCTGGGGCGGCGAACACAACGGCCCGGCCGGCGTCCAGGCGTTTTTCATGACCCTCGCCGAACATATCGAAATCTCCGCGTTCAAAGTGCACGCCATGGTTGCTGACGGCGGCAACGTGACCGTGTTTGGCGCTTTCGAGTGCAAGGGCTGCAAGACCGGCAAGACCGCAGCAAGCGATTTTTGCTGGGCCCGGCAGGTCGAGAATGGCAAGGTCAGCCGGTATCAGGGATATTTCGACACCGCCGCGATCCTCGCAGCTGTCGGTTGACCGCGGCGCCGGACCGGTCAGAATGCGCTGAACCGGTCCCGCACCTGCCGGCAGCGAATCGCAGCAAGGAAATGATGCAAGGAACCGATCTTGATCCGCCCGCCCGGGTCTGCCGTGTCGCCGTCGCGGCGGCGCGCAGCTGATGCCAACCCTCCTGTCCTTCGGCCACGGCTACACCGCGCAGGCTCTCGCCCGTGCCCTGCCGGGCTGGGAGATTACCGGGACCAGCCGCGAGGGCAACGGCACGCTGCGATGGCCGGGCACCGATATGCGGCTTTTGCTCGACCGCGCCGACCATATCCTGATCTCGATCCCGCCGGGGTCCGAAGGTTGCCCGGTGGCGCTGGCCTTGGCGGCGGAGATAGCGGCGCGGGCATCGCGGCTGAAATGGCTCGGTTATCTCTCCACCACCGGCGTCTATGGCGATGCTGCTGGCGGCTGGGTTACCGAGGATTCGCCAAGACAGCCATCAACCGAACGCGGCCGCATGCGACTGATTGCCGAGGATCAATGGCTGGACCTGCGGCGCGAAACCAGCCTGCCGGTGCATGTCTTCCGCCTCGCCGGGATCTATGGCCCCGGTCGCGGGCCGTTTGAAAAGGTCAGGAACGGCAGTGCCCGGCGGATCGTCAAGCCGGGTCAGGTTTTCGGCCGCATCCATGTCGACGACATCGCCCGGGTGCTGAAGGCCTCGATCGACAATCCCAATCCCGGCACTGCCTACAACGTCTGCGACGACGACCCGGCCCCGCCGGAAGCGGTGATCGCCGAGGCGGCCCGGCTGCTCGGCCTGCCGGTGCCGCCTGCCGAGGATTTCGCCGATGCCGCGATGACGCCGATGGCCCGCAGCTTTTATGCCGAGAGCAAGCGGGTGTCGAATGACCGGATCAAGCGCGAGCTTGGCGTGCATCTGCTCTACCCGGATTATCGCAGCGGGCTGGCGGCGCTGCTGGCGGCGGGCGCCGGCTGAAGGCGGCTCTGGCGGCGAAAACCCCTACCCCCGCTCCCGCATCAGCCGCGCCTTGTCTCTTGCCCAATCGCGCTGCTTCCCGGTCCCGCGGTTGTCGGCCTGTTTCTTGCCCTTGGCGACACCCAGTTTCAGCGGCGAAAGGTTAGAGCGCGTCAGTATTCTCGAGCAGACGCGCGCCGTGAATTATCGTGACAAGGCGATCTTGCCTTTGGAGACTTGACAGATCATTCGCCAGCGGTGGACGAAGACTTCACGGTAGTCGATCTCGCCTTCATGCTCCGGGACTCGCCGTCCCTGACCGGGGCTGTCCGACAAAAGGTCAGCGCGGGCGAACATGCGCCTGCCGACCATCGAGGCGTATTTGGGTGACTCTTTGGCGATAAATTCGAGAATGGCGTCGAGGTCATCCAGCGCCCGTGGCGACCAGACTAATCCTGCAACCACTTCGCCATCCGCTCTTTCGCGTCGTCATGCGAAACGCCACCATGCTCGTCAACCGCATTCACGCCTTCATGGATTTTTTCCAGCACGTACAATTTGTACTGCATGTCCTCAAACGTCGCATCGTCCGGCAACGCCCGGATCATGGCTTCGGCGTCTTGCTTGGCGGTCTGCATCGGCGGCCTCCTTCAATTGAACGCTATCACGCTCCGGTTTACCGCGAAAGTGGCGGTCAATGCCTCACGGTAAAAGATTGAACTAGCCGAAAGACGTTTGATCCAGTTTGCCATCCGGATTGTGCGCCAAATAAACTTGATCCAAGAATTTCCAAATTTTCGACACCATATCCTCAAATTCTTTTGAATACTTAACCAAATCAACGGCTTGTAGTGGAACAACCTTCTTCTCTTCAGCACGAATAAGTTGCCTTCCATCGTTGCCGTTGTTTTTCCAATAGAATGGCTCGAAACGAACAATCGTTTTAACATTCCCGTAATTGGTTGCTTGCACTGTGCCATGTGCAGCGATGTTTCGTTTTTCATTCAATGATTTCAGCAGTTTATCTAACGCGTTCCAATCTTGGAAATGCGATCCAAACGGATATGCTTCTTTTACGGTGTTTTTGACCATCTTGGAGCGTTGGTCAAACGACTCAATTGTCCAATATGCCCTCGCGCCAATCGAAGATTGAAAATGCGGGTGATAATTTTTCGGATCCAGCGCTTGGCAAAATACCCGACCAACTACGAATTCGACTCTATTCCACGCACTCAATACAATTCCGACTGCCGCGTAGAGTTGAAACGCTTCTTGTTGGATTTCCTGTTCACTCACCTTCCCCTCACCCCTTCTCCCGCATCACCCTCGCTTTATCCCGCGCCCAGTCCCTCTGCTTCTCGGTCTCGCGTTTGTCGGCCTGTTTCTTGCCCTTGGCGACGCCCAGTTTCAGCTTGGCCCGGCCCTTTTCGTTGAAATACAGGGTCAGCGGCACCAGCGTCATCCCCTCGCGGCCGACGCCTTGCCACAGCTTGGCCAGCTGCTTGCGGCTGACCAGCAGTTTGCGGCGGCGGCGCTCCTCGTGGGTGAAGGTCTTGGCCTGGACATAGGCCGGGATATGGGCGTTGATCAGCCACAGCTCGCCATTCTCGATATTGGCATAGGACTCGCCGATATTGGCATGGCCCTGGCGCAGCGACTTGACCTCGGAACCTTCCAGCACCAGCCCGCATTCCAGATCGCTCTCGATAAAATAATTGTGCCGCGCCTTGCGGTTTTCGGCGGCGATTTTCGAGTTCGGATCGGATTTGCCTTGCGCCATGATGGCGGACAGATAATCGCGGTCAAGGTCCAAGTCCAGCGTCGCGGTAACAGGGCATCGCCAACACGTGAAACTTGTTTCAGCGCTTTTGCGTTACTGCTGCACGCGAACACGATGGACTTCGACCATGAGCAACCAGAACCCGCTGATCTACCGCCACCGGCTTTTGGCGCGGCTGACCCATTGGGTCTGGGCGCTCTGCCTGTTCTTTCTTTTGCTCAGCGGCCTCAACATCTTCAACGCCCATCCGGTGCTGTATATCGGCGAACAATCGGGGTTCGAGTTCGACAACGACATCTTGCGCATCGGGGCCGAACAAGCCGCCGACGGCACTGCCAAGGGCTATACCGAGCTGTTTGGCGCAAAATTTGACACCACCGGCGTGCTGGGGGTCAGCGCGGAACGCGGGCGCTTGAGCAACCGCGCCTTCCCGCAATGGGCGACGATCCCGTCGTACCGCTCGCTGGCTGCTGCCCGGGTGGTGCATTTCTTCTTCGCCTGGATATTCGCCGCTGTCTTTGCCCTGTGGTTCATCTCCAGCCTGATCAACGGCCATATCCGCCGCGACATCCTGCCGACACCATCCGAGATCAAAACCGTGCCGCGCAGCATCCGGGACCATCTGCGTCTGCGCCTGCACCACGACGGCAAGAACAACATCCTGCAGAAACTGGCCTATGCCGGGGTGCTCTTGCTGTTGTTCCCGCTGATCATCCTGACCGGGCTGACCATGTCGCCGTCGATGAATGCTGCCTGGCCGTGGTTGCTCGATATTTTTGGCGGCCGGCAAACCGCCCGCACCCTGCATTTCCTCGCCATGGTCCTGCTGGTGCTGTTTTTCATCATCCACATCGCCATGGTCGTTCTGGCCGGCCCGATCAACGAGTTGCGCTCGATGATCACCGGCTGGTATCGCGCCGAACCCGAGGTCAAATCATGATCCTGTCCCGCCGCAATCTGCTGCTGAATTCCGGCCTGCTCGCCGCCAGCCTGCCGCTTTCCGGCTGCAAGCTGTTCGACCCCTGGCTCGGCACCGGCCATCCGGTGCATGACACTTTGGCCGGGGCCAATTCGCTCACCTACAAGGTGCAGCAATGGCTGCAAGGCGACGCTCTGGCCCCGGAATTCACCCAAAGTGACATCCGCCAGGGCATGCGCCCGAACGGCAGCCTCGATCCGCAGGCCAGCGACTACCT
>JAYTCN010000440.1:0-2964 GCA_043736475.1 Paracoccaceae bacterium | reverse complement strand
CCCATGGCGCGGGCATGCGCTTCCATCCGCACCATCAACTCTGGCCCCTGCACCTCGGTATCGCCGGGCCAGTTCTCGACCTCGGTGGTCGTCGTCATCTGCCCGCCCGGCTCGATGCCCTGGATCAGCAGCGGCTTCAGCAGCGCCCGCGCCGCATAAACGGCAGACGTATAACCCGCCGGGCCGGAGCCGATGATGAGCAGACGGGTAGTGCGGGTCTCGGACATTGGGCGCGGCCTTGCGGGGATTTTCCGCCTGTATAGTCAGTGCGTGCAGCCGAGGGAAGATCGGGCGCGAACCCGTTGTGCAAAAACCTGGTTGCGCAGCATTATTGCGCAATGCCGGGATTTTATTGCGCGCCGCCGCCGCTGGCGGTAACAACGCGCAACTATGCCGGGGAATGTGATGCCAAAATCCAAGCTCGATCCGATCGACCGCATGATCCTGGCCGAACTGCAAGGCGACGGGCGGATGACCAATGTCGAACTTTCGGCGCGGGTCGGCATCTCGGCCCCGCCCTGCCTGCGCCGGGTTCGGGCGCTGGAAGAGGCCGGGTTCATTCGTGGCTATCATGCCGACGTGAACAGCCGCGAGCTGGGGTTCGAGGTGCAGGTGTTCGCCATGGTCGGGCTGCATTCGCAGGCGGAGGCCGATTTGTCGGCTTTTGAGCGCAAGGCAAAGTCGTGGCCGCTGGTGCGCGAATGCCACATGCTGAATGGCGAGATCGATTTCATCCTGAAATGCATCACCCCGGATTTGTCGACGTTCCAGAGTTTTCTGACCGAAGAATTGACCGCCGCGCCGAATGTGGCCTCGGTCAGGACCTCGCTGGTCATCCGTTGCGCCAAGGATGAGCCGGGGGTGCCGTTTGATATTCTGGCGCAACGCGTTGAAGCGGTAAGGTAATTTTACGTGTCCGATAAACCAAAAATTCTCGCGATCTGAACGGTCAAAAACGAAGGGCCGTTTCTGGTCGAATGGATTGCTTTTCAGCGGATGATCGGCGTTACCGATTTCCTGTTCTTTTCCAATGATTGCACCGACGGAACGGATTTGCTGCTCGATCGGCTGTCCAAACGCGGCATGGTCCTGCATCTGCCCAATCCGGCCAAGGGGAAGTCGAGCTATGTGGTGTCGGCGCTGCGACGGGCGATGGGGGCGCGGATTTACCGCGAATCTGATTGGGTGATTGTCACCGACGCGGATGAATTCCCGGACATTGTTGTCGGCGACGGGACAATACCGGACTTGATTGTGGCCTGCGGCAATCCGCAGGCAATTTCATTTTCGCTGGCGCCGTTCGGTTCGGCGGGAATCACCAAGTTTGAAGACTTGCCGATCTCTCAGCAATTCTTTCGCAGGCGGCCAATCGGGCCCGACCTCGAACACATGCGGCTGTACGTCAAGACGCTGTTCCGGTCGGGCATTGACTTGGATCGGCTGGGCGCGCACCGGCCATTTCTGGCCGGCGATGCGCCGGTCGATTGGCGCGACGGTTCCGGCAAGCCAGCCCCTCTGGACTTCGTTCGCGCCGAGGCCCGGACCCGGATGCTGTTTGACGCCAGCCACAGCATGGATTTTGCCAAGATCAATCATCACTCGGTCCGGTCGCCGGAATCCTACATTGTCAAAGTCGACCGGGGCGACGCCGCCAACTCGCCGATTTCGCAAGAGCGGCAGTTTGGCATCGAATATTGGCAGAACTCGGATCGAAACGAGGTTGAGGATCGGGGACTGGTTCGCCACGCGGCAAAGCTGGCTGAGCTTATGAAAGAACTGATGAGCGATGAGGAGACGGCGAGGCTTCACGCCTTCGCGGTGAAGCGGCACCGCGAGATGTTTGCGCGGCTGATGGAGCAGCCGAGGATGCAGGCATTGTACGCGGAAATCGTGAAGGCGACAGGCCGGCAGGCGGCTTGACCGGAGCTTTACAGCGAGATCACTGACAGCTGCCGGCCATAGTCCGGCTCGTCGGCCTTTGTGGTCCGGCGGTAGGAAAAGAATCGGTCGGCGTCGGAAAGGGTGCAGTGGCCGGTCCATTCCGGATCTGTCAGGCCGGCGGCGCGGAGTTGGCGCAGGACGAAACCGGGCAGGTCGAACTGCAGGCGGTCGCCGCCGCTCTGGGCGAAATGGGCGGCGAATTCGGCGTCTTCAACGAGGAAGCGGTCGAGGAATTCGGGGCCGACCTCATAGGCGCGCTGGCTGATGCAGGGGCCGATGACGGCGACGATCGACGTGCGGGTCGCGCCTATTGTTTCCATGGCGCGCACCGTGGATTCGATGATGCCGTAGAGTGCGCCTTTCCATCCAGCGTGAGCGGCGGCGATGACGCCGGCATCTGGGTCGTGAAACAGGATCGGGGCGCAGTCGGCTGTGAGAATTGCCAGCGCCAGGCCGGGAAGGCGGGTGACAAGGGCGTCGGCCTTTGGTGGCGCGCTCGGATCGTCGGCGAGGGTGATTATGGCGGCGTCGGCGGAATGGACTTGATATGCCGAACGCAGGCTGGCGGCGGGGAGGTTGAGGGCGGCGGCTGTTCGTTGACGGTTTTCGGTTACTGCGGCCGCGGCGTCCGCCGAGCCGCGACCGCAATTCAGGCTGGCGTAGAGGCCGGTCGAGACTCCGCCCTGGCGGCCAAAGAAGCCGTGAGCAGCGGCGAGGCGTCGGGATTTCAGGGGAACTGGGGTCATTCGGCGAATCCCAGCGGCGCTGGCGCATCGGCGCGGGTCAGGCACAGCACTTTGAACAGACTTCCCATTTCATCGTCATGCGTCAAGCGCCGATATGCGGCAGTGATCGTTGCCGGTTGTTTGGCCCCGGCCTGCAAGTCGGCCGCACGGCGCGCGATGCCGAGGTTTTCCAGAAATGCCCCTTGTTTTTGCAGCGGCCACGCCCGCAGGCCCGACGCCGCTGACAGAGCGGAAAAGTTCACATGCGCGGTCAGGTCGGCTTCCCCCGGCTCGCGCA
>JAYTCN010000439.1:0-2964 GCA_043736475.1 Paracoccaceae bacterium | reverse complement strand
ATCGAGGCCGTGCCTTCCGTGAACCAGCAAACCGACCGGCGATTGCCAGATCTGGCGACTGTCCAGCGCCCATGCGACAAACGGCCGGACCGGTGATGTTCCAAACGGGAAATAGGCGCGGGCGGCGGTCCGGCGGGCGATCGGCGCGATGATCCGCTTGGTCCAGCGGTCGAGCGGGTTGGGGCGCCGGTCGCGGTATTCGGCAGAGGCAATGAAGATCGGCCAGAATTTGCCGCCATCGGGTCCGACCAGAACCAGACTGCGACAGGCGGGATCGGGGCGCAGGCCGGGGCTTGGCTGAAACGTCGCCAGCGCGACCAGCCCCGCTTCCGCCAGCAAAGCCGCCAGCCCGGTCATCCCCGGATCAACGTGCCCGCTCCATGCGCGGTGAACAGCTCGAGCAGGCAGGCATGCGGGGCGCGGCCGTCGAGGATGACCACGGCGCGGACGCCGCCCCTGATCGCCTCCAGCGCGGTTTCGGTTTTCGGGATCATGCCGCCGGAAATGACGCCTTTTTCGGTAAGATCCTGCACTTCCGCCGGTGAAAGCTGGGTCAAAACCTCGCCTTCGGCATTCTTGACCCCGGCCACATCGGTCATCAGCAGGAACCGATCGGCCTTCATCGCGGCGGCGATTGCGCCGGCGGCGGTGTCGCCGTTGACGTTGAACGTCTCGCCCTTGCGCCCGGCGCCGATCGGGGCAACGACCGGAATGAACGAATTGCTGATGAAGGTCCGCAACAATTCCGGGTTGATTTCGACCGGTTTGCCGACAAAGCCGAGTTCGGGGTCGTCGGCTTCGCAAATCATCAGATTGGCATCCTTGCCCGACAGCCCCACCGCCTTGCCGCCCTGGGCGCTGATCGCGGCGCAGATCGCCTTGTTGATCCGGCCGGACAGGACCATTTCGACCACCTCGACGGTGGCGGCATCGGTAACCCGTTTTCCGCGCACGAATTCGGATTTGATGTTCAGTCGCTCCAGCATCTGGTTGATCTGCGGCCCGCCGCCGTGGACGATGACCGGGTGCACGTTGCATTGCTTCATCAGCACCACGTCGCGGGCAAAGCGTTCCATCGCATGGGCGTCGCCCATGGCATGGCCGCCGAGTTTGATCACCACGGTTGCGCCGTCATAGCGCTGCAGAAATGGCAATGCCTCGCTGAGCGTGCGGGCGGTGGCGATCCAGTCGCGGTTCATCGCCGAAGATTTTTCCATGTCATACCCTCGTCCGACTCATGCCATTGTCGCGATCGTGCTTCGCAGAATGTCGAGGCCAAGGCCAGTCTCGGACGAGGTCAGGATCATTTCCGGGTAGGCAGCGACGTGTCGGCGCAACGCCGTTCGCGTGATGTCGACGGACTTTTCCAGTTCGAGCGCCGAAGGCTTGTCGGCTTTGGTCAAAACCGCCTGAAAGCTGACCGCCGCCTTGTCGAGCAGAGCCATGATTTCCTCGTCGACCGACTTTGCCCCGTGCCGACCGTCGATCAGCAGGAACACCCGGCGCAGACTGACGCGACCGGCGAGGTAGTTTTTCAGCAACTTCTGCCAGGCTGCGACAACGGCCTTTGGGGCCTCGGCATAGCCGTATCCCGGTACATCGACCAGATAGCGGCTGTCACCGAGCATGAAATAGTTGATCTCTTGGGTGCGACCGGGGGTATTCGAGGTGCGGGCCAGCGCCTTGCGCCCGGTCAAGGCATTGATCAGACTGGACTTGCCGACATTGGAGCGGCCAGCAAAGCAGACCTCCAGCCGATCGGCTGGCGGCAAACCGGCAATGGCGACAACGCCCTTGAGAAAAGTGCAGGGCCCGGCAAACAACCGACGGCCAAGTTCACCGGCGGCCTGATCCGGCATCGGCGTCAGCGGAAAGGGTGCGGCGTTCACCGGACCAGCACCCGGTCGCCGATAGCGACTTCGCCCGAGCCGACGATTTCGGCATAGACGCCGAAATCGCGGTGGCCGAACTGAGCTTCCAGAAACCCCGGTGTGTCAAAATCGACTTTGCCGGTTGCCGGGTTGGCCGTGGTCGCCGGGCAACGCCGGATGCGCTCGCGCAGCCGCAGACGCGCCGCGCCGATGCTGATTTCCTTGCCGATCAGGTCGAATTCGGCCCACGGGGCCCAGCCCTCGATCCACAGATTGCCGCGAAAACGGCCGGCGGCAAGGTCCACGCCCGCCCGAGCCGCAAGATCGGACAGGCTGGACAGGGAATTGAGAGAGACGGAGGGGAATTCGGTGTCGGTCATGCCGCGCGCGGCGCGGGCGACAAATGCCGGTGCCGCGCGGTTGGCCGGGACAAAGGCCGCGCTCCAGGCAACCAGATCTGCGGCACCTTCGGGGTCGTCGGGGTTCACGACGATGGTTCCGGCGGTCGGATGCGACAGGGTCACGGTGGCCGATGCTTCGTCAACCGACGCCGAAATTGCCTGCAAATCGGGTGCTTTTGAACCCAGAACAAAGTTGGCGCACGGCACCCAGTTGCGGGTATCGACGTCGAATTTGCTGGCCTCGTGCGCCACCGCCCATACGCGATCCCACGGCATGGTCCGGCCCGCCGTCAGCCAGACCCGCGCGATCGCCTCGCGCCCGTGGCTTTTGATCGGATGCCGCCAGATATGGGCAAGGCGGGCAGCCATGCCGCTCAGGCCCCGGAAGGCTTTTTGCGGAAACCGCCGAACATGTTGCCCCAGATATCCGGCTTGACGCCCTGGCTGCGCATTATGGTGTATTGCTGGATGAAAGTGATGGTGTTGTTGGCCACCCAGTAGATCACCAGACCGGCAGCGAACGAGCCGAGCATGAACATGAATATCCACGGCATCCAGGCAAAAATCATCGCCTGGGTCTTGTCGGTCGGGGACGGGTTCAGTTTTTGCTGCATCCACATGGTGATGCCCATCAGGATCGGGAAAACCCCGATCGACAGGATGGCAAGAAAGCTGCCGGGCATCGGCGCATC
>JAYTCN010000438.1:0-2966 GCA_043736475.1 Paracoccaceae bacterium | reverse complement strand
CACGAATCCTTTGGCGAACGCGGGCTGCATTTCATCGATGCGCCGGTGTCGGGCGGACAGGCCGGGGCCGAAAATGGCACCTTGACCGTGATGTGCGGCGGCGATGCCGCGCCCTATTCGCGCGCCGAACCGGTCATTGCCGCTTACGCCCGGGCTTGCCGGTTGCTGGGTGGACCGGGATCAGGGCAGTTGACCAAGATGGTCAATCAGATCTGCATCGCCGGCCTCGTCCAGGGGCTGAGCGAGGGGCTGAACTTTGCCCTGGCCGCTGGTCTGGACGGCAAGGCGGTGCTCGACGTGATTTCAAAAGGCGCGGCGGGCTCGTGGCAGATGGAGAACCGCGGCAAGACCATGCTGGACGACAAATTCGATTTCGGTTTCGCGGTGGATTGGATGCGCAAGGATCTGGGGATTTGCCTTGCCGAGGCGAACGCCAACGACGCGGCGCTGCCGGTGACTGCCCTGGTCGATCAGTTTTACAAAGACGTGCAGAATATGGGTGGTGGACGGTGGGATACCTCGAGCCTGATCCGGCGGTTGCGGAAGGCGAAGGCATGAGCTTTTCGCGGGATGTGAAAATTGCGCCGTCGATCTTGTCGGCGGATTTCGCGCGGCTGGGGGCTGAAATTGCGGCCGTTGAAACCGCGGGAGCGGACTGGATTCATGTCGATGTGATGGACGGGCATTTCGTGCCGAATCTTTCGATCGGTCCGGTGGTGGCGGCGGCGATCCGGCCTTTCATCGCAACTTTCATGGATGTGCATCTGATGATCGACCCGGCAGACCCGTATCTGGAGGCTTTCGCCAAGGCCGGGGCGGACGGGATCACCGTGCACGTCGAGGTTGGCGACGCTGCAGCCAGTCTGCGCCGGATCCGCCAATTGGGCTGCAAGGCCGGGCTGGCACTGAAGCCCGATACCGCGCCGGCAGCGGTCGAGAGCTTGCTCGATCAGCTGGATTTGGTGCTGGTGATGGGCGTTTATCCGGGGTTTGGCGGGCAGAAGTTCATTCCCGGAACCTTGGACAAGATTGTTGAACTGCGCCGGTCGATCGGCGAGCGGCCGATTCATCTGGAGGTCGATGGCGGAATCAATGCCGAAACAGCACGTCCATGCACCCAAGCGGGCGCCAGCGTGCTGGTTGCAGGAACGGCGGTATTCGGCGGTGATGCCGCCAAATATGCGGGCAATATCAAGGCGTTGCGTCAAAGTGGTGCGTGAAATCACGCACCCTACCGGATGATCCGCGAGTATTTCGCGCCTTCGATGGTGGCGCCGGCGAGGATGCCTTGTTGGCCAAAGACCAGTGCATAGACTGGCAGATTGGCGGTATCGGTGGAAACGCCAAACGAGGCAGCATCTTCCTTGAACACATATTTGGTCTCGGCGCCTGCCGACCAGCCGTCGGTGGTGCGGAAATTCGCCAGTGCTTCGGGGGTCATGAAAAACAAGGCCTGGCTGGCGGTCTGGAACCCGGCCTGCAAGCCGAACGAGGCGGCGGCGACCGAGAAATATTCGACCGGCGCGTCGCCGATCAGCAGCGCGCCTTCGCCGTAAGCGCCGCCGAAAAACAGCCCGCCTTCGGTGACTTCCGGCATGATCAGGACACCGGCGGCGCGCGACGCAACTTCGCGGGCATTGGGGACACTGGCGTAGAGGTTGGCTTGGGCACTGCGCACGGCGCTGTCGAGATCATCGCGACTGGAATTGATGCCGCCTTGGCCGCAGGCGGCCAGAAACGCAGCCAACAGAACGAAACTGCGGCGGGAAATGGTTTTCATCAATTGCTCCTGACCCCGATTATTTTGTTGTTTCGCAAGATGTAGCACAGGGTTTCGGGCAGTTCTACTCAGTTTGGCGTGATGGCGTGCGGTCAGCGGGCGGTCGCCTACCTTTGCAGCAGTTGTGCCGCTTCCAAGGCGAAATAGGTCAGGATCCCGTCGCAACCGGCGCGTTTGAAGGCGAGCAGGCTTTCCATCATGGCTTTTTCGCGGTCGATCCAGCCGTTTTGGCCCGCGGCCATGATCATCGCGTATTCACCCGACACCTGATAGGCAAAGGTCGGCGCGCCGAATTGATCCTTCACCCTTCGGCAGATGTCGAGGTAGGGCATGCCGGGCTTGACCATGACCATATCGGCGCCTTCGGCCAGATCGGCGGCAACTTCGCGCAGCGCCTCGTCGGAATTGGCCGGGTCGAGCTGGTAGGTTTTCTTGTCACCTTTCAGCGCCCCGGTCGCCCCGACGGCATCGCGGAACGGGCCATAGAAAGCCGAGGCGTACTTGGCGGCGTAGGCCATGATCATCACGTCTGGAAAATCGTTGTTTTCCAGTGCGTTGCGGATCACACCTATCCTGCCGTCCATCATGTCGGACGGGCCGAGGATATCGGCCCCGGCTTCGGCTTGCACCAAAGCCTGTTTTTCCAGCGCCAGCAGGGTTTCGTCGTTCTGGACAATGCCGTTGCGGACCAGCCCGTCGTGGCCGAGCGAATTGTAGGGGTCAAGCGCCACGTCGAGCATCACGCCGATGCCGGGGACGGCCTCCTTGATGGCGCGGGTGGCCCGGTTGACCAGATTCTCGGGGTTGAAGGCTTCGCTGCAGTCCGCGTTCTTGTCGCGGGCTTCGGTATAGGGAAACAGGGCGATGCAGGGAATGCCGAGATCCGTGGCTTGTCGTGCCGCCTCGACGGCTTTGTCGACCGAAAGCCGGCTGACGCCGGGCATCGAGGCAATGGGTTCGCTTGTGTCGATGCCGTGGCGGATGAACAGCGGCCAGATCAGGTCGGATGGATGCAGCCGGGTTTCCTGGACCAAATCGCGAATCCACGGCGTGCGGCGCAGGCGGCGCGGGCGGGACAACGGGAAAGGTGCAGAAACTGGGTCCATGGCGCTACATCGCACGGCGCCTTGTTGCCGCTCAAGCAATTTCGCCTTGAAAGCCATTGAATTGACCAAGTCCGGCAGTA
>JAYTCN010000437.1:0-16965 GCA_043736475.1 Paracoccaceae bacterium | reverse complement strand
TCAAGTTCGCGCATGGGTATAGCGAGCGCTTCCCGCACAATCCACAGCCCTTTCACGAAATCGCTAAAGCCGGGTGAATGTCAGGTAATGCGGGATTCGACCCGCCGTCAAAGCTTTGGCTTCGTAGCGCGTCCCGAACCAGTCGGACCATGCAGCGTGCAGGCCGGCCCTGATATCGGTCTGCAGTTCGAAATCTTCGCGTTCCGCGAAATGTTCAAGGGTCTGTCGCACATAGTCGGCGATGTCGGTCGCCACCCGGAATTCCGCGCCCTTGGCCATCACGCGGGAAAGCGGGTCGATGAATTCCGCGTTTACAAACCGCCTTTTGTGATGCCGGGTCTTCGGCCAGGGGTCGGGGTAGAGCAGAAAGGCCCTGTCGATCGAAGCATCGGGCAGCAGGTCGAGCAAGTCGCGGGCATCGCCGGGGTGGATGCGAACATTTGCCAGTTTTTCCTCGGCAAGGCGCGGAACCAGCGTGGCAACGCCATTGATGAATGGTTCGCAGCCGATCAGGTTTACATCGGGGTTGGCGATGGCCTGGTGAAGCAGGTGTTCGCCGCCGCCAAAACCGATTTCGAGCCACAGCGGGGCGATTCGACCGAAAAGTCTTGGCACGTCAACGGGCCTGCGATCCGGGTTTTCTTCCCAGCCGACACCGGGCACCCGCAACGCCTGCAGCGTCGTATTCAGATGGGCGACCTGGCCCTTGCGCAGGGTCTTGCCAAACCGGCGGCCATAGAAATTGCGCCATGGCGCGCCGTCGTTGCGTTCAGGTATGGTCATCACCTCAAACCAGCTTGCGCAGCACCTCGACCAGATCGGTCTTTTCCCAACTGAACCCGCCGTCGGCCTCGGGGGCGCGGCCAAAATGGCCGTAGGCCGCCGTGCGCTGATAGATCGGACGGTTCAGCGCCAGGTGGGTGCGGATGCCTTTGGGCGTCAGGTCCATCGCCTTGGCCACCGCGATTTCGATAGCCTCCTCGGAGACCTCGCCGGTGCCATAGGTATCGGCATAAATGGACAGCGGTCGGGCAACGCCAATGGCGTAGGAAACCTGGATGGCACAGCGTTTGGCAATACCGGCAGCCACGACGTTTTTGGCCAGATAACGCGCGGCATAGGCGGCGGAACGGTCGACCTTGGTCGGGTCCTTGCCCGAGAAAGCACCGCCGCCATGCGGGGCGGCGCCACCGTAGGTATCGACAATGATCTTGCGCCCGGTCAGGCCGGCGTCGCCGTCGGGGCCGCCGATCATGAACGCCCCGGTCGGGTTGACATGCCATTCGGTTTTGGCGGTGATCCAGCCGTCGGGCAGAACGCCGCGAATATAGGGCTCGACCAGTTCGCGCACCTGCGCCGAGGTCATCACCTGCAGATGCTGGGTCGAAAGCACGATCGAGGCCGCCTCGACCGGCTTGCCATCCTCATAGCGCAGCGTCAGCTGCGATTTGGCGTCGGGGCCGAGGACCGGCTCGCTGCCGTTCTTGCGCACTTCGGCCAGTTTGCGCAGGATCGCGTGCGCATACTGGATCGGCGCCGGCATGAATTCGGGCGTCTCGTCGGTGGCATAGCCGAACATGATGCCCTGGTCACCGGCGCCGTCATTGTCGACGCCTTGGGCGATGTGGGCCGATTGGGCATGCAAGTAGTTATGCACATTCAAGTTGGCCCAATGAAAGCCGTCCTGCTCATAACCGATGTCGCGGACGCATTGGCGGGCAATCTCCTCGACGCGTCCGATGACCTCGCCCGGACCGCGCACTTCGCCGCCGATGATCACACGGTCGGTGGTGGCGAAGGTTTCGCAGGCGACGCGCGAATAGGGATCGGCGGCCAGAAATGCGTCGAGCACCGCGTCGGATATCCGGTCACAAAGCTTGTCAGGATGGCCTTCGGAAACCGATTCCGAGGTAAACAGATAATTCTTGCGAGCCAAACCGGCCTCCTTCGTAGCAACGAACAGGTGCCGTCGTTACCCTAAGCTTGATCGGTGGTCAAAGGCTTATGGCGACCGCGACCCGGCAATGAGAGACCGAACAGCAGCACCGCAACCACGAGTGCCGGCAGATCGCCATATTTGGAATAGACTGTTTCCGGCAACGTCGCGGGCAAGTGCGCGTCGACGAAACCGGATTGGCCTAACCGGATTTCCCGGGTGATCCGGCCATACGGGTCGATCATGGCGGAAACGCCGGTGTTGGCCGAACGGGCCAGCGGCAATCCCTGTTCAATGGCGCGCATGCGGGCTTGGGCGAGATGTTGAAACGGGCCGGTAAGACGCCCGAACCAGGCGTCATTCGTAACCTGAACGATCCATTCGGGCCTGCCTTCGGGCGCGTGCATCGCTGCCGGAAAGATGGCTTCATAGCAAATTAGCGGCAAGAACGGCGGTATGTCATCGGCCGCGATCAGCCGCGGACCGGGGCCAGGCGAGAAGCCGAACAGGTTTTCTGCGGTCAACGGCCCGATATTCAATCCGGAAAACCAGCTGGCAAACGGGATATACTCGCCGAACGGCACAAGGTGATACTTATCATAGCGCGCTTTGACGGCGCCGTTCGTGCCGAGCAGCACCATCGCGTTAAACAGTTTTTCGTTTCCGTCCTCGCCTTCAAGATCGCGGATGCCCATGATGACTTGCGCCGGGTCGGCATGGCGCGCAATTTCTTCCAGCGCCCCTTGCGAAGTACTCAGGATGAAGGGCACCGCCGTTTCGGGCCAGATCGTCACATCCGGCCGCGTTTCGGCTGGTGCTGCTGAAAACTCGAGTTGGCGCTTGTAATAAGTCGCCACCCAATCAGCATCCCATTTCAGGTCTTGGTCGGCATTTGGCTGAATCAACCTGACAAGAAATTCGTCGTCGCGCAGTGGCGCCAAGTCGGGGATGCGCACTGAACCAGCACCCCAAAGGCCAGCAACACATGCCCCTGACAGCAACAGGCCCCGCGGCATCGACACTGCAACCGACAGGCCCGTGAGCAAAGTTACCAAACTCAAGCCGTGCGGACCGGCCCAAGCCGCATTTTGGGCAATTGGAGTTTCGACCCAACTGTAGCCGAGCAACGCCCACGGGAAGCCGCTGAAAAGCGTTGAGCGCAAATATTCTGCCACGATCCAGCATCCGGTTAGGGCGCCGACGGCAACAAACCCCTTGGCGTTTGCCGTCTTGGCAACGCCAAAAGCCAATGCCCAGAACAGCGACAGGCCACCGGCCATCAAGATCAAGGCGAAAGGAGCCATCCAGCCGTGTCGCTGCACATCAACCAGAAAGGGTTGCACAATCCAGAACAAGGCTAGCGCAAAGAAACCGACGCCAACGAACCACCCGGTCCAGGCGGCCGCTTTCACCGTCTTGGCGCCAACAAAAAGCGCGAAAATGATCGGCAGGGCGACAAACAGGAAAACGGGTTTCGAAAACGGCGACTGTGCCAGCGCCATTGCAGCGCCCGCGACCAGCGCGATAAGCGGGTGAATTGCGCCCTGCGTTGCCGAAATTCTTGCGAGCCATGCGTCAACTTTGGCGAACACCTATTCGGTCACCCGGGTCAGGGCTACGCCCGCTTTCAATCGCAATCGCATGCGTTTGACTTTGCGGGGATCGGCGTCAATGACTTCGATTTCGTGGCCATCGGGGTGGGATACAATCTCGCCCCGCCCTGGCACCCGACCGGCCAGACGAAAGACCAATCCGCCCAAAGTGTCGACGTCCTCGTCGACATCATCGGGCAGAAGATCGACGTTGGCCATTTGTTCGAACGCTTCCAAATCCGCCCGGGCATAAGCCAAATAAACGCCAGGACGTTCCTCGATCCACAATGCCGACTCGTGGTCGTCGTGCTCGTCTGCAATGTCGCCGACGATCTGTTCGAGCAAATCCTCGATGCTGACCAGCCCCTCAACGCCGCCGTATTCGTCGATCACCAGTGCAAGGTGGATGCGCGAGCCCTGCATTTTTTGCAAGAGAACACCGATACGCATCGACGGTGGCACGAAAAGCAATTTGCGCACCAGGGATTCCATATTGAACGGTTTCTCGGCCTGGCCGAATCCAAAATTCAGCGCCAGATCCTTGAGGTGGATAAACCCGGTCGGCGTGTCGAGCGTATCGGTAAAAACCGGCAGCCGGGTCATGCCGCTGGCGCGGAAAGCCTCAACCACCTGCTCGAGATTCGAGGCGTCGGAAATCGCGGCAATGTCAGCTTTTGGGACATAGACATCTTCGACACGCATGTCGCGCATGTTGCGAAGGTTGACCAGCATTTCGCGCGCCCCGGCATCGGCGGACGCCACATCTTTGCGCAGCGGATCGTCGACCGGGCCTTGATCGGCTGCTTCGGCTTCGGAAGAACCGAAAATCCGCGCAAGCAGCGTCTTGGGAGGCGCGCCGGTTTCAACGTCATCGGACGCTTCGACCCCAGGCGCAGAACCGCCCTGGTTAGTGTCGCTCATCGTTCAATCCCATCGAACTAGGCAACGAATATGGGTCCGCAACGCCAATCGATGCAAGTGCTTTAGTTTCCAGACTCTCCATCAATGCCGCGTCACCGTCGCGTTCGTGGTCAAAACCAAGCAGGTGCAGGCAACCATGCAAGATCAGATGGGACACGTGGTCGGCCAATGCCACTCCCGCCCCGGTCGCTTCGCGCTGGCACGTATCGAAGGAAATCGCCAGATCGCCAAGCGATTCCGCCCAGTACTTTTCAGGCTCTGGCGCGAGTGCGGGACGTTCGCCGTCGATCACTGCCCCGAGGCGGAATGCTGGCCATGACAACACATTTGTTGGAACCGGCTTTCCGCGATACTCTTGGTTCAACTGCGAAATCTTCACATCGTTACAAGCAAGCAAGCTGATCTCGTAACCGTCAAGTGTGAGGCCCGCAACACCGAGAGCCAGCCCTGCGGCCCGGTTTGCCAAGACGTCGAGTTCGACCGACGACCACCGGTCGTCTTCGACATTCAATTCCACCAATTCAGCCATTTTTTGTTGAATCGGCCTCGTAAGCTTCAACAATGCGGGCGACCATCGGGTGCCGAACGATGTCGCCAGACGTGAACCGGGCAAAGGAAATTCCCTTAACATCACGCAATATTCTTTCGGCTTCGACCAGTCCCGACGCAACGCCGCGCGGCAAGTCGATCTGGGTCATATCGCCGGTGATGGCCATCCGGCTGCCTTCGCCGAGTCGGGTGAGAAACATCTTCATCTGCATCGCCGTGGCATTTTGCGCTTCGTCCAAGACAACGAAAGCGTTCGAAAGCGTACGCCCGCGCATGAAGGCCAGCGGCGCGATCTCGATCTGTTTTTCTTCCAAAAGCCGCTGCACGTTCTTGGCCGGCATGAAGTCATTCAGGGCATCATAAAGCGGCTGCATGTACGGATCGACTTTTTCCTTCATATCACCCGGCAAGAAGCCAAGTCTCTCGCCGGCCTCGACCGCCGGGCGGCTCAGGATGATCCGATCGACCTTGCCTTCGATGAACATCGACACGGCGGCGGCCACGGCAAGATAGGTCTTGCCGGTGCCGGCGGGACCCAATCCAAACACCAGCTCACTCTCGAACAGTGCTTTCACATAAGCCTTCTGCGCCGTGGTGCGCGGTTCGACCGTTTTCTTGCGGGTTCGAATTTCCACTCCATTGCCATTGAACATCTCGATTTGCCCGTCCGGGTATCCCGGACTCGCAACCCGTTCCGGACCCATGCGGAGCAATCCGTCGATGTCACCGGACTCGACTGGCCGACCTTGCTCCAATCGCCGATATAACGCGTTCAAAACATCGGCGGTTCGTTGCACGCCGGTACGATCACCATGCACCAAAAGGGCATTGCCTTTTCGCACAATTGACACGGCCAAAGCTTGTTCGATCCGGGCAAGGTTCCGGTCGAGTTCGCCGCATAGGTCGATCAGGATTCGATTGTCGGGATAGTCAAGAGCGGTTTCAGACAACGCTTTTTTTGGAGCCAAGTCCGTCAGGGCGTGTGTCGCCAAGTTCGCTCCAATTGCTAAAATTTCACCAGCCTCTATCGTGCCTCACTCGCGCAGAGCGTGCAAGCGGAAAGCCTGTAACCATTCCTTCTTGATCAAAGTTCAACCACCGTTTCCGGAACGGCGCCTGGTCGGCAAACCGGCGTGCCATCGGGCCGAACGCGTGGTGTCATGTAGCCTTCAAGCCCGTCGTCGATGATCCAGTGGTCACAGCCATCAGGGTCAACCCAAACCTGTGCCGCCAGTTCGGACAAAGATTTGTGGTCCAGGCCGTGGTCGAAACGGGTGTCTCCCCAATCATCACTGCACCCCGCCGTGACCAATACAGCGAGAATACCGACGCGCCTAAGGGACATTATCCGCTCTCCGCTCAACGACATGACCGCCCACCAAAACCAAAAATTGCAAACCCAAGCGATTGTTCGCACATCTGAACGGGTGCCGGCTCGCACACCGGTTTCCCGATTCGGTCCAGTCTTTGCGACATGAACCCTTCGATACCGGTATCAATCACCCAATGTTGGCATCCGTCAGGATCAACCCAGATCGCAGCCCTATATTTTGTTCCGGCCTGGACTTCGGCCGCAGCTGGCGATGACATGAATCCGGCGAGCAGCAAACCAAGAACAATCTTCTGCAATTTCATCTGAAGACCCTGCCAGTTTTCTCGTCCGTGGCGATCCTAGAGGTCGTTTTCCACTGCTGCAAACGAATTGTAGGGGGTGCCCTGTCCGAAGTAGCTAGAATTAGCGCATTCCGCGGCCAGTGTGTTCTTTTCGGAACGCAGTATGTTTACCGAAACCAATGCGCCCTTGGCGGCGGTCGGTGCCAAAAAGTGGGCCGTATGCATCCAAGGGGTTTTCCCGACCATCTGTCCCGGTTCGCGCCCGGCCTTTTCGACAAGAACCGGCATCGTTTTGCCAACCATGGCGATCTGGAATGCCATTTGCTGTTTGGCCAACAGGTCCTGCAAACTTCGCAATCGTTCGGCAATCACGGCTCCGGGCAGTTCCTCGCGGCCAGCGGCAGGGGTTCCGGGTCGCGCGGAATACGCGAAGGAATACGCCGTCGCATAGCCGACGTCGCGACACAGGGCCAACGTGGCGGCAAAGTCTTCGTCGTCTTCGCCGGGGAAGCCGACGATGAAATCGCTCGACAGCGCAATGTCCGGTCGCGCGTCCCTGATCTTCTCTATCGTCCGCAGATAATCTTCGGTCGTGTGTTGCCGGTTCATTGCCTTCAGAACGCGATTTGATCCCGATTGGACAGGCAGATGCAGCGACGGCATCAACTTGCCGATTTCGGCATGGGCCGCGATCAGGTCGTCATCCATGTCTTTGGGATGCGACGTCGTGTAGCGGATGCGCTCCAGACCATCAATTTCAGCAAGTTCGCGAATCAACTTGCTCAGCGTCTGGCCTTTGGCGGCGCGATAGGCGTTGACGTTTTGGCCCAGCAGCGTGATCTCGCGGGCACCGCGTTCCACGATTACGCGCGCCTCGCCAATGATCTTGTCCACCGGGCGAGAAACTTCGGCACCGCGAGTATACGGCACAACACAGAACGAACAGAACTTGTCACAGCCCTCCTGAATGGTCAGAAAGGCGCTCGGCTCGGCGCTTGATTTCGGCCCGCGCGGCAAAAAATCAAATTTGTCTTCCTGGGGAAATTCCGTATCGACGACTTTGTGACCTAAATCGGCCCTGCGCATCATTTCCGGCAGTCGGTGGTAGGCTTGGGGGCCAACGACCAGATCGACGATCGGCATCCTGCGGATGATTTCGGCACCCTCGGCTTGCGCCACGCATCCGGCCACACCGATCTTCAGGGTCGGCTTGCCCGCTTTCAACTTTCTAAGCCGACCAAGGGCGGAATAGACCTTTTCACCAGCCTTTTCACGAATATGGCAGGTGTTGAGCAGAATAAGGTCGGCATCGCCTGCCTGGTCGGTTTTTTCGTAACCGGATGCCCCGAGTGCGTCGGCCATCCGTTCGCTGTCATAGACATTCATCTGACAGCCATAGGTCTTGAGGAACAGTTTTTTCGGTGCCGTCATGATTGTTCCAGAACATTAGTGCAGCACATGCCCGTGCCGCGCGAAGGCAATAGCGCTGTCAATCGCCAACGGCAACCGGACAAGTGGTTACTTGGTTTTGACCTTCGGCTTGCGCCCCAATCCGATTTTCCTGGCCAAGTCCTGGCGTTTCTTCGCATAGTTCGGCGCCACCATCGGATAGTCGGCCTTCAGACCCCAACGCGCCCGGTAATCCTCGGGCGTCATGCCGTAGGACGTCATCAGATGGCGTTTCAGCATCTTCAGTTTCTTGCCGTCTTCAAGACAAATGATGAAGTCTGCGGTGATGGATTTCTTGATGGGTACGGCCGGTACCAACTGTGCCGTCTCGGTTACCTGGCCCGCGGCCAAATCCGACAATTTGGTAAAGACCGACTGGATCAGTTCCGGGAGGTCGGCCAACGATACAGAATTGTTGGCGACGTGCGACGAGACGATTTCAGAAGTCAGCGACAACAGTTCAGCTTTGTCGATCGTTTGAGATTCAGCCATTTGCCGAGGCGCTCCTGTGAGAATGACCTTGCCTGAAGGATATCCGCGTTCCAGTATTCAACCGCAAAGAATGCAGGTCGGGGTCGTGGTTTCATGCAACAGGGCACAACATATTTTGGCAATTTGCAAATCGCAAGAGGCAAGGCACAAAAATATTCGAAAAGATTCCGTATACAATGTTTATTCAATTATGGAATAACTTGCCAGAACAGATGCAAAGCAACGGGTTTGAACGTCCGCATAAACAGAACAACTTGTATTGTATAGGCCTTGCGGATGCGTGAAAGGTCGATGAATATATCTTCGTTCAACGCTTTTGCTTCCGCGCTTACTAAAGCGCGTACTGGATCAGCGCTGGCAATAGTTGTCGCCGAAGATAAGTTTGGCTTGAACGAAACTTTGGAGCATCTCGCGCGTTTGGGGTTTTCGACGATCGGCGTGCTCTCGAGCGATGAAACGTTGTTGGACGAAACTGCCATGCGGGATTCATCGATCATCGCTGCGTTCGTCAGAGATCAGCCGCAGATGTTTGATTTGCTGAACAAACTCATGCCTGCGCTGGCCGACCGCTGGATACATTATTGCTACAATGCCGAATTCCTTTTTTTTCCGTTTTGCGAGAACCGCTCAATATCTGACGCCGTCGCTTTTTCAAACGACGAGCAGCGGCGTTCGGTCTCTGGCTATACAATTGACCTTTATCGACCTGAAATCGACTTGAAGGGCACCCCGCTCCTGGAACCGGCCACCTATTTCGACGCGGCTGGCTATTATGGCGTCAGCCCGGAACAGCCCGCTGGCGAGGCACCACGGGCCGAAATATTCGGTGGCCTTCGCTGGCGATACTCCGAGCACGCGCCGCCGGGCCGAAAAAACATCGACCGAACTTGCATCTTCAAATCTTCGGCAGATTTGCGATTGGATCATGAAATGATCTTCAACCAACCTGACTACAATTCGATTTCTTGCAAATGGCATCAAAACATGACCATGGCGGTAGCCTCGTTCCGAGCGGCCAAAGCGTTGAGTCTCAATCCTTCGTCGAGAGGCAAGATCAGCACATTGATGTGGGAATTGTCGCGGCAATTTGACTGGACTTCCGATCAACTTTTGCGCGGTGGTTTCATCGAACCTGGTCAGTGGTTTTGAAAGATGTCCAGCAATCTGCGCCTCAATGTCTCTGCCGGGATTGCATCGATCCTGGTTGCCGCAACCTTGGTCGCGCTAAAGCTTTGGGCCCTGGCGGCGACTGGTTCGCTTTCCATAGCTGCCAGTATGACGGATTCAGCACTGGACTTGCTTGTTTCGGCCACCGGCCTGGTGGCAATTTTTTATGCGGCGCGACCGGCGGATGAAGATCACGCCTTCGGTCATACTTCTGCCGAAGATCTCGCGGCGCTTTCGCAATCAATTCTGGTGACCGTGTCGGCCGCACTGATCGCTTTTGCTGCGGTCAGCCGCCTGCGGGCGCCAAACCACACGCTGCTGACCGCTGAATTCCATGGTGTAGTGGCGATGGTCATTTCGACAATGCTGACGATCGCGCTCGTTTTGTGGCAGCGGCGGGTAGCGCGGCGAACCGGAAACCGGATCGTTGTCGCCGATTCACTGCATTATTTGTCGGACATGCTGCCCAATCTGGGGGCGATAACGGCATTGCTGGCGTCTGGCTGGCTGCATCTGCCGATGATCGATTCTGTGGTGGCAATTGCCGCGGCTCTGATGCTCGTTTTTGGCGCGTGGCGGGTCGGCCACGCTGCTTTTGATGCCTTGATGGACCGCACGGCAGGCGCCGCCGTCATCGCAAAAACCCGAGAAATCGTCGGCAGTTGGCCCGGGGTTCACGGCTTTCATGACCTCAAGACGCGGACCGCGGGCTCAATGATATTCATCCAGGTTCACATCGAACTTGACGGTCGTCAATCCCTGACCGAAGCCCATGCCATCGGGGCAGGTCTGCGGCGAAAGATCCTCGAGACAATTCCCAACGCCCAGGTCATCATTCATAAAGATCCGATAGCCGATAAGCCCGTCTAGTCGGCAAAACCGCGCTGCTTCAGCAATGCACCGACTCCCGGCATTTTGCCGCGGAATGCCAGATAAAGCGCCGCTTCGTCTTGCGAAGATCCTGCCGAAAGAATGAAACTTTCCAGTTTCTTTGCGGTTTCCGGATCAAATATGTCGCCTGTCTCTTTGAAGGCCGCAAAAGCATCGGCGTCCATCATTTCCGACCACATGTACGAATAATAGGCGCTGGAATAGCCGTCGCCGGAAAACACATGCTGGAAATGCGGCGTGGCGTGGCGCATGGCAATTGCCTTCGGCGCGCCAAGCGACGCAAGGATTTGTGCTTGTGTCGCCATCGGGTCTGTTGCATCGGCACCGGTATGAAAGTCGAGATCGACGAGCGCCGAGGCGACATATTCGACGGTCGAGAAGCCCTGGTCATAATTCTCGGCAGCCAAAAGTCGCTTCATCGTTTCGGTGGGGATTGGCTTGCCGGTTTCGGAATGCAGGGCAAACTTTACGAGTACCGCTTCTTCCGCCAGCCAGTGTTCATAAAGTTGACTCGGCAGTTCGACGAAATCGGTCGCGGTATTGGTTCCCGATATATAGGCATGGGTCACGTTTGACAGCAGCGTATGCAGGGCATGGCCGAATTCGTGGAACAATGTGCGGGCATCGTCAAAAGTCAGCAGGTTCGGCTGGCCATCGGGGGCTTTGGCAAAATTGCAGGCATTGGTGACGATCGGCCTGACGTCGCCATCGAGCTTGGACTGGGCCTGAAATCGGGAACACCAGGCCCCCGAACGTTTCGAGGACCGCGCGAAATAGTCGCCAATGAAAATGCCCATGTGCCGGTCGCCCTTGCGCACTTCCCATGCCTTGGCATCCGGGTGGTACAATCGGATTTCGAGCGGGTGAAAGGACAGGCCGAAAAGTTTCGTCGCGCAATCGAATGATGCGTCGATCATCTTCTCAAGCTGGAAATATGGCTTCAGCACCGCTTCATCCAGATCGAATTCTGCCTTGCGGCGGGCTTCGGAGTAGTAGCGCCAGTCCCACGGCTCCAGATCGCCGTTGATCCCGTCGGCATGCATGCGTTGCGACAAGATTCCTTCGTCAATCAGGGCCTGTGCCTTGGCCGGTTGCCAAACCGTCATCAGCATGTCGCGCACCGCCTCTGGTGTCCGGGCCATTTCGGGTTCCAGCCGGAATTGCGCGAAATTGCCATACCCGAGCAGACCGGCACGTTCCTGTCGCAGCGCAAGAGTTTCGGCCACCGTAGACGCATTGTCGCTGGCGCCACCGTTTGCCCCACGCGCGACCCAGGCTTTGAACGCTGTTTCGCGCAAATCACGGCGGGGCGAGAATTGCAGGAACGGCACGACGATAGAACGCGACAGGGTCAGACAATGGCCGGCCTTGCCACGCTCCTTGGCGGCTTCGGCGGTGGCGGCGATGACATCGGCCGGCAAACCTTCAATGCCAGTTTCCGCCAGGTCAAGCGACCAGGCACGTTCATCGGCCAAAACGTTTTGCGAAAAAGCGGTGCCAAGACTGGCCAGGCGTTCCATGATTGCCTTCAGTCGGTCTTTTTGTGCGCCTTTCAGTTTGGCCCCGGCGCGAACGAACATGCGATGATAGAGGAACAGCACGCGTCTTTGTTCCGAATCGAGTTCCTCAGTACCGTCCGTGACCGCCTGAACCCGGGCAAACAGCTGGGCATTCATCAAGGTTTCAGCCGAATAGGCCGCGAATTTTGGCGACAAGTCGCGTTCCAGCGCCTCAAGCGCGTCGTTGCTGTCGGTCCCCGCCAAATTGAAAAACACGCCGCTGATTTTTTCCAGCAGCGCATCGGCCCGTTCCATGGCAGCGATGGTGTTGGCAAAGCCCGGTTTGCCCGGGTTTGCAACAATGGCGGCAATCGCGGCGCGGCCTTTGTGGAAAGCTTGGTCAAACGCCGGGGCGAAATCGGCGTCATGGATCATTTGGAACGGGGGAACGCCAAACGGGGTTTCCCAGTCGGCCAAAAGCGGGTTCATCAGGGGCGCTCCAACTATGGGAATGGGTGATATTCGGCATTTAATGGTGCGATTTCCGGAATACCATAGCGCGTTGTTCGCAATCGACAACCAAACAGGGAGTGGCAGGCGATGATCGACCATGCAGGAATAAGTGTTTCGGATTTTCAGATTTCGAAGAAATTCTACGATGCCGCCTTTGCCGCGCTGGGCGGGTCGCTGATCTTCCAGGTCCCATTGGACCACACGGGCGGCAAACAGGTGGTCGGTTACGGTCGCGAACGCCCGGTGTTTTGGGTGGTTGAAGGTCTGCCAGGTCGAGGGCGTCACTATGCATTTCTGGCCAGAAATCGGGCCGGGGTGGATGCTTTTCATAAGGCTGGCCTGAAGTGCGGCGGCACAGACAACCGTGGGCCGGGGCTGCGTCCGCATTATCGCGAACATTACCTTGGCGCCTTCGTGCCTGATCCCGATAGCAACAATGTGGAAGCGGTCTGCCATAGTCCGGAATGAATGCATGACGTTCGGCTGATGTCGTTTTCCGTCATCAATCGTTCGGACCAGCTTGCCCGTTTCGCTGGCGTTCGGGCATGTATGGCGCAGCATTGAATTTGGAGTTCGTCAATGAAAACGCAGGCGCGGGCGGTGGTGGTTGGTGGCGGCGCGGTTGGCGCGGCAATTGCCTACCATCTGGCCAAGGCGGGTTGGGATACCGTGCTGCTTGAACGCGACGAGTTGACCAGCGGCTCGACCTGGCACGCTGCCGGATTGCTGCCCTTGTTCAACATGGGCTACGCCACCGGCCATATCCACGATTATTCAGTGAAATATTACAAGTCGCTGGAGGCGGAAACCGGCTTGAACGCCGGGTTTTCGGTGGTGGGCAACCTGCGCATGGCCCAGACGCGGGACCGGATGGACGAGTACGCACTCTATGCCTCCACGGCAGATTCCGTGGGGGTTCCCTATGAATGGCTGACGCCCGCCGAGATCAAATCCCGCTGGCCGCTGGTGCGGACCGAGGATTTGAAGGGCGCCCTGTTCCACCCGACCGATGGCTATATCAACCCCGCCGATGTCACCCAGGCGATGGCCAAGGGGGCTCGGCAAGGAGGCGTGGAAATCATTCGCCGGGCCCAGGTCGACAGCTATCGCTGGACCGGGTCGGAATGGGTCGTCTCCGGCCATATGATGGTGGAGAAGGGCGGCAACCTGGTAATGGGTGAGGAGACTTTCGAAATCCGCGCCGAACACGTGGTCACCGCCACCGGTAACCACGCCCAACGCACCGCCCGCCTCTTGGGCATCAAGATTCCGGCGATCCCGGTCGAGCACCAGTATATCGTCACCGAACCTGATCCGGCCTTGCAGGAATACCGCAAGGGCCACGGCGAGCATCCGGTTCTGCGCGATGCCGACGCGCATTGGTATGTACGCGAAGAACGCGGCGGCTGGATTCTCGGCCCTTACGAGAAAGGCGCCCCGGCCCGGTTCGCCCACGGCGTGCCCGACAGCTTCCGCGCCGATCTTTTCCCGCTTGATCTGGAGCGGATCGAGCAGGAATACATGTCTTTCATCTACCGCATCCCGTCCTCCGAGCACTGCGGGTTGAAGGCCGATTTCAACGGCCCGATCTGTTACACCCCCGACGGCAATCCTTTGGTCGGGCCGGCGCCGGGGCTGCGCAACATGTGGCTGGCGGAAGGATTTTCCTTCGGGATCACCGCCGCTGGCGGCGTCGGGAACTATCTGGCCCAGATGATGACGGCGGGTGAAGCGGAAATCGACATGGCCAGCCTCGATCCGAAGCGGTTCGGCGATTGGGTGACGACCGAATACGCCTCACGCAAGAACGAGGAATGCTACGACCACGTTTTCGTGCTGCATCACCCCGATGAGGAACGGCCAGCGGCGCGGCCGCTGCGCACTTCCCCCGCTTACGACCGGCAAAAGGCGCGCGGAGCGCATTTTGGCCAGGTGAATGGCTGGGAGCGACCGAATTATTACGCCCCCCTCGGTTTTGATGATCATGCGTCAAGGTCGTTCCGGCGCGGCGGCTGGTGGCAATATGCGGTGGCCGAGGCCAGGGCGATCCGCACTGGTGTCGGCATGATCGACGCGACCGCCTTCACCAAACATCGGGTCAGGGGGCCGGGGGCGACGGCTTTCCTTGATTGGTTCACCACCAACAAGCTGCCGAAAGTCGGGCGGATCAACCTGACCTACGCGTTGACGGCAACCGGGACGACACGGACGGAATATACCATCGTGCGGGCAAGCGAGGAATCGTATTACCTCGTCTCCGCCGGTGCCTGGACGGCCTATGACGGGGATTATCTGCGCAAGGCCGTGGCCGACAAGGAAGCCGAATTTGGCCGGATCGAAGTGCAGAATGTCACCACCCAATATGGCGTGTTCGCGCTGGCCGGCCCGCGTTCGCGGGAACTGCTGAAGAAACTGATCAGCGATGCCGAACCGGAAACCGCGCTGTCGAACAAGCGTTTCCCGTGGCTTTCGGCGAAGCGGATCGAACTGAAAATGTGCCCGGTCATGGCCATTCGCGTCGCCTATACCGGCGAGCTGGGTTGGGAACTGCATCACCCGATCGAAATGCAGAACTATCTGTTCGATCAACTGACGGCGGCGGGTGAACCGATGGGCCTGAAATTGGTCGGGGCGCGGGCCCAGAACTGGCTGCGCCAGGAGAAAAGCTACCGCGCTTTCGGCACCGAGCTTGGCCGCGACGCGACACCGCTGGAGGCCGATTTGCCAAGGTTTGTCGATATGAACAAGGAATTTCACGGCAAGGCGGCGATGCAGGCGGTCGGCATCCGTTCCAAATGCGTGACCCTGCTGATCGACGGGCCAGCTGACGCTGACCCATGGGGGCGCGAGGCCTTGTTTGTGGACAGGATCAAAATCGGCCGACTGACTTCCGGCGGCTATTCGGTGCATTTTGGCAAGTCGATTGGCATGGGGTATGTGCGGCCGGAACTGGCGGTTGTGGGGCAGCGGTTGAAGGTGAAGATGCTGAACGCGATGTGGGATGCGGTGGTTGTCGAGGACTCGCCTTATGATCCGGGTAATGTGGGGATCAGGGTGGATGGGTAGCTTAAGTAAGCTTGCAAAAAGTTACTGACCAATTGTCCTAATTCGGGGAGTTGCTGGACTGGCAGGAGGGGTATCTGACGTTGGTGCCGGGGACTGGGCAGGTTCGGAGCGAACCGCAAGACTGGCGTCAAGTTTCGACCGGTCGAATTCACGGCGAAGAACAATTGGCCTTTCGGCTTTGATAGCTTTCCCGAAAGCCAAGAATTCGTAACGGCCAAGGTTGGGAATGAGGCGCGTGTGCTGGCTACTGTAAACGCTATCCAAAAAATTGAGGCTGGTTTGATCTATCAGGGCGTGAGTTAAGAAGGTGTTGCACTGCGACAGAATTGTCTTACTGACCAGTGCGGTTCGTTGGCTGATCACTCAGAGGCCGACCCCATACTTTCGCCCTTGCAACGCGATCTGGCCAATTCTTTCAACGACCCATTTCGTTTCGCCGTCCATGCCGCTACCGGCACTTTCTGGAACGATTGTATGTGCTTCTTCAAGGCAAATAAGTACTTGCTTCGACCTCCTATGTGCTTTCGCCCACGTCATTATCGCAGACAGAAAAATCTCCGTAAGCCGCAAACCCGTCTTGGAATTTGACATCTCTGCCAATTCGAAAATCGCGAGGTGTTCAGTTTCGCTCGATAGAAATGCATCTATTGTCTTGGCTGTTTCTTCCCTTATTCCCTCAAGCAATTCTCTAAGTTTCACTTTTTCGTCACCCGCCTTGTAGCCAAGTGCATCAATGACCGCCAATAATCCCTCCGCTCTTTTTGCTTTCGCAGCGTCGGGCGAAGGAAAGATTGGGTTATGGTCGGCGAGTCTGGCCCGGTATTCCCCAGTGAAGTCCACACAGAAGACTTTGACGTCGCGCTCAATGGCGTTCCCAACTATGTCAAGTGCCAGCTCAGTTTTGCCTGTCCCTGTTACGCCTAAAATTGCCGTATGGAATTCAACGAGGTCGTCAAGATTTGCGATAGCCTCGACGTTTGTGGAAGGTACTTTGCCAATAGCAAATTCTCGCGCATTGCGCGTTGGCACGTCGAATTGGTGACTCCCAGCAGAAAAGATCGGGCCGTTCATTGTCGGAAGCCACGTGAACTTGGTGAAGCCGGCGGAGGCTGAATACACACCCAACTGCGCCGCTTTAACTACGTGCGTGCCGCGTGGGTTCTGGTCAAAGTTTTCCTCATACGTTTCGGCCCCGATAATTTGATAGAAAACATCCTGCCCCGCCACTCGACTGAATACAACGTCACCTTCGTGCAGGCCTAAACGTGCCGAAACC
>JAYTCN010000436.1:0-17033 GCA_043736475.1 Paracoccaceae bacterium | reverse complement strand
CACGGCACTGGTGGCGGGTGTGGCGGGCAATGGGGTAACCGCGAAGGCCACGGGCAGCATGATGACGCTGGCCAGAATGAGGGCCGCCGAGGAAAAGGCCAGCGCCGGGCCGCGGGGAGCGGTACGGGTGGTGACGGCGCCGCAGGCATAGCTGCAGGAGGCAAGGATACAGGCCAGTCGGGCAATTGTCTCGAGCTCGGAGCCTTGGCTGGCCAGGATTTTGCCGGGCCCGATCAGGATGATGACACCGGCAAAGCCCAAGACGAAACCGGTCGCCTTTTGGCGGTTGATTTGTTCGCCGGGCACGAAGACATGGGCCAGCGGCAGCACCATCAGCGGGACAACCGCCATGGAAATGCCGGCGAAGCCGGAATTGACGTTGATTTGGGCCCAGGACAGCAGGCTGAAAGGCAGGGCGTTGGAAAAGATCGCCATGCCCAGACAATGCAGCCAGATCCGGCGGCCGTCTGGCGTGTCGGTTGCGGGAAGTCCTTCGCCCAGGACAATGCTGACGACCGTCACGATGACGGCGGCGATGGCGATGCGCAGGGCGGCGATTTGCAGCGGCGCGAAAGCAGGCAGCGCCAGTTCGACAGCAAGAAACGACCCGCCCCAGATGATGCCGAGCAGGATCAAGAGCAGCCAGTTGTTCGGGGTCGGCTGGGCGGTCATGTCAGGAACTCGCGGGCTGGTCCGCCCAGCAGATTGTGCAGGGTCTCCAGGCCCGATTTAAGTCTAGCCCGGTCGGCAGGGCCTGAAAGCGACAGCCTGACGGCGTTGGGGGCGGGTTCATCGGCCAGGGTAAAGCTGTCGCCTGCGGCAAGCAGAATATCGCGTTTCTCGCATTCGCTCAGGAAGGCCGAGGCGCGCCAGCTTGACGGCATGGTGAGCCACAGGAGGGTGAAGCCGGGGCAGGTGGCGATATCCCAGCCGGCAAGGATTGCGGTGGCGAGGTCGAGGCGGGCCTGGCCTTCGGCGCTGACCTTTTGGCCGATGGAATCGACACAGCCGGTGGCGAACAGGCGCTCGGAGAGCCGGGCCAGCAGCGGCGATACGCTGTAGTTCATGCCCTGCTGCACCCGCTGGCCGAGCAGGCCCTGGCCGGGCGGGCACTGCAGGAAGCCGACGCGCAGACCGGCGGCGAAGCATTTGCTGAGCGAGGTCGCGTGCCAGAGGCGTTCGGGCACCATCGTGTCGAGGCCGGGCAGGCGGTCGCGGACCAGAGTGCCGTAAACATCGTCCTCGACAATGTGCAGATCGTATTGGCGGGCAATCACGGCGATTTGTTCGCGCCGCTTCAGGCTGGTGGTGACACAGGTGGGGTTGTGGACGTTCGAGGACAGAAGCAGTGCCTGCGGGCTGTGGCGGCGGCAGGCTTCGACAAGGGATTCGGGGATCGGGCCTTCGTCGTCGCCGTCAATGCCGACAAGGCGGGCGCGGCAGAGATGCGCCGACTGGCGGAAACCCGGATAGGTCAGCCGGTGGCTGAGAATGACCGGGTCGCGGCCGGAGAGGATGGAATGGAGTGCGGCCATTACCGCGTTATGGGCGCCGGTGGTGATGACCAGATCCTCGGCTGCGCCGGTGACACCCTGGCGGGCGAGCCAGGCATGCGCCTGGTCGCGGCAGGGCTGCAGGTCTTCATCCTCGACGTAACCGGAAAACGCGACCCCGGCACCGGCGGTGATTTCGGCCAGCGCGGCGTTGATGACAACACTCTGGCCGACGTCGATGGTGTGGCCGGTGCGCAGGTTGAGAAACCGGCTTTCGGCGGGCCGGGTGATGGCATTGACCGGCACTTGCGGCAGAACCCGGTTTTGCGCGCGCACAAAAGTGCCGCGACCGACTGTTGCCTCGAGCAGGCCCTCGTCGGTGGCCATCTGATAGGCGCGGGCGACGGTGCCGGGGGTGATTTTGAGATCCCAGGCCAGATCGCGCACCGGCGGCAGGCGGCTGCCCTCGGCCAGCTCGCCGCGGTGGATGGCGCCGGTCAGGGCCTCGTAGAGGCGGCGGTATTTGGGACCGGCGGCGGTGCCAAGGCTGAGGTTTGTATCCATGACAATGTTGTTCCAGCCGATTCGCGATACAAATTGTATTAGTATTTTTGCAGTTTACGATTATTTTATCGAATTGTATCAATACAATGGCGGGTGAAATGCGCGTGAATGGGAACGGTCCGGCAGTGGCGAGAATGATCGCCTTGCCGATCACCCTGCCTTTGAACTTGACGGCGATGTTGTGGACCTGGGTGCATAATTCGCGGTCGCGCACCGCCTTGCCCAACCTGCCGCCGCATCTGTTCAACGATGTCGGACTGACGGCGGCGCAGGCGGAAGCGGAGAGCCTGAAGCGGTTCTGGCTGAAGTGAGGTTTGCAGGGGCGCTGCCCCGGCACCCCGGAGCATTTGCCGAACCCTGAACATTGCCCTGGTTTCCGATGGGAAATTGCTGCTGCCGCCATTTTGCCGATTTGGGCTGTTTTCAGGCTTGCGAGTCGGGCTGGCGCCGCATTATGCAACCCGTGGGCGCGTCATCGGAATATGGGTGAGCGGCGGCGGGCTCAGCGCACTCACCCTGACGATGGAGCCGCCGATGCGCGCGCTGACGAAACCGCAGGTCAAACCTGCGCGCCCCGAATTCTCCTCCGGTCCCTGTCCCAAACGCCCCGGCTGGAATGCCGCTGCGGTTGCCGAACGGGCGTTTTTGGGGCGATCACACCGGGCGGCTGGCCCGAAGGCGCAGTTGAAGGCGGCGATTGCGCAGACGGCACGGATATTGCGGATTCCTTCGGATTATCGGGTGGGGATTGTTCCGGGGTCCGATACCGGCGCGTTTGAAATGGCGATGTGGTCGATGTTGGGAGCGAGGCCGGTCGACGTGCTGGTCTGGGAGAGTTTCGGCGCGGGCTGGGCCAGCGATGCGGTCAAGCAGTTGAAACTGGATGATTGCCGGGTGCTGAAGGCTGGTTATGGGGCTTTGCCGGATTTGAGCGCAGTCCGGCGCGAAGCCGACGTTTGTTTTACCTGGAACGGGACCACGTCCGGGGCAAGGGTGCCGAATGCCGACTGGATTGCCGGAAACCGCCAGGGGCTGACGTTTTGTGACGCCACTTCGGCGGTGTTTGCCCAAGGTCTGGACTGGGCGAAACTGGATGTGACGACGTTCTCGTGGCAGAAGGCCATGGGCGGCGAGGGCGGGCACGGGGTTTTGGTGCTGTCGCCGCGGGCGGTGGAACGGCTGGAGTGGTTTGTTCCGCCGCGCCCCTTGCCGAAAATCTTCCGGCTGACCACGGGCGGCAAGCTGATCGAGGGGATATTCGCCGGCGAGACGATCAACACGCCGTCGATGTGGTGCGTGGCCGATGCGATGGACGCGATGGACTGGATGGAGGGTCTGGGCGGTCTGGAGGCGACGCGGGCGCGGGCGGATGCGAATTTTGCGGCGTTGCAGGCTTGGGCGGAGCGGACGGCCTGGGTGGAGAATATGGTTGGTGATCCGGCGGCGCGGTCGAATACGTCGGTGTGTCTGAAGATCGTTGATCCGGGATTTGCGGCGCTCGAAGAAACGGCGCAGCGCGATTTTGTCAAACGGATGGTCAAGGCGCTGGAGGGTGAAGCCGCGGCGTTCGACGTGGCCGGCCACAAGGACGCGCCGCCGGGGTTGCGGATCTGGTGCGGCTGCACGGTGGAGACGGCGGATGTTGAAAAGCTGGTGCCGTGGCTGGATTGGGCTTTTGCCGAGGTTTCGGCGGGTTGAGGGATTGCCTTCTCCACCTGTGGAGAAGGTGGCGCGAATGCGCCGGATGAGGGGGTTCGGCTGGGCGAAGGCCCTCACCCGCCCTTCGGGCACCCTCTCCATGAATGGAGAGGGGAAGTCGTGACACATTCACAAGGATATGCGACATGGCTAAAGTACTGATTTCAGACGAGCTTTCCGACGCGGCGGTGCAGATATTCCGCGACAACGGGGTCGAGGTGGATTTTCAGCCAAAGCTGGGGAAAGACCCGGTGAAGCTGGCGGCGATTATCGGCAATTATGACGGGCTGGCGATCAGGTCGGCCACCAAGGTGACGGCAGAATTGATTGCCAAGGCGACCAAGCTGCGGGTGATCGGCCGGGCCGGGATCGGGGTCGACAACGTCGATATTCCCGCCGCCAGCGCCAAGGGGATTGTGGTGATGAACACGCCGTTTGGCAATTCGATCACCACGGCGGAGCACGCGATCGCGATGATGTTCGCGGTGGCGCGGCAATTGCCGGCGGCGGATGCCTCGACCCAGGCGGGAAAATGGGAAAAGTCGCGCTTCATGGGGGTGGAGATCACCGGCAAGACCCTGGGTCTGGTCGGGGCGGGGAACATCGGCTCGGTGGTGGCGTCGCGGGCGATTGGCCTCAAAATGAAGGTGATCGCCTATGATCCGTTCTTGAGCCACGAGCGGGCGCAGGAGATGGGGGTGGAGAAGATCGACGATCTCGACGTGCTCTTGGGCCGGGCGGATTTCATCACCCTGCATCTGCCGAAAACCGAGAAGACGGCGAATATTCTTTCGGCAGCGCGGATTGCCAGGATCAAACACGGGGCGCGGCTGATCAACTGCGCCCGTGGCGGGCTGGTGGATGAGGCGGCGGTCGCCGAGGCGCTGAAATCGGGGCAACTGGCCGGCGCGGGTTTCGATGTGTTTGCGGTGGAGCCTGCCACCGAGAGCGTGCTGTTTGGGCTGCCAAACGTGATCTGCACCCCGCATCTGGGGGCGGCTACCAACGAGGCGCAGGAGAATGTGGCGCTGCAGGTGGCCGAGCAGATGGCGGATTATCTGATGCGCGGGGCGATTGCCAACGCGCTGAACGCGCCGTCGGTGACGGCGGAAGAAGCGCCGATCCTGAAACCTTGGATCGAATTGGCGGAGGTGCTTGGCGGTTTTGCCGGGCAGGTGACCGAGCATCCGATCAAGGAGATCGAGATCGAGTTTGTCGGCAAGGTCGGCGAGCTGAACCTCAAGCCGCTGGTTGCCGCCCTGACCGCCAAACTGATGACGCCTTTGGTCGGCGAGGGCACGGTCAATATGGTCAACGCGCCGATCATCGCCCGGCAGAAGGGCGTGCATATCAGCGAGACCCGCAAGGATGCGCAAGGTGCGTTCGGGTCCTATATGCGGCTGGTGGTGACGACCGAGGCGCAGACCCGTTCGGTGGCCGGCACGATCTATTCCGACGGCAAGCCGCGCTTCATCCAGATCAAGGGCATCAATCTGGAGGCCGAGCCGATGCCGTTCATGCTCTATACCACCAACAGCGACACGCCGGGCTATATCGGGGCTTTGGGGACCAAGCTGGGGGCGCTGAATATCAATATTGCGACGTTTGCATTGGGCCGCGCCTCAAAGGGCAGCGAGGCGATTGCGCTCTTGGGCGTGGACGAGAAGCTGGGGCCGGAGATTTTGGCCGAAATCCAGGCGCTGCCGCAAGTGAAGCAGGCGAAGTTCCTGGCGTTTTGAGGGGTCTGATCCAGCGCTGTCCCTCTCCATTCATGGAGAGGGTGCCCGATAGGGCGGGTGAGGGAATTGCCAAGCCGAACCGCCTCATCCGGCACTTCGTGCCACCTTCTCCATGAATGGAGAAGGGAGACTGGCACTTCCTTCACCACGCGAAGCGAAGGGAACAAACACTCACAGCGCGACTGCGACAGTCGCCGCGCCCCATCCGATCAGGATCAGACCAGACCAGCGATGGACATGAAACTTTGCCGGGGCCAGCTTTTCGGCACCGACATAGGCGGCGAGGCCGATGATCCAGAATGGCTGCATCACGCCGCCGTAAAACAGCAGCCCCATCAGCACCCAGCAACAGCCGAGGCAATACAGGCCGTGGGCGAGGCCCATGCGGAATGCGCCGACGGCACCCTTGCGCCAGTTGCGGGCAAAATAGAAAAACGGCGACTGGCAGCGGCGCAGGCAGGCGTTTTTCAGCGGGCTGAACTGGTAAAGTCCGGCGGCGGTCAGCAATCCGGCCCCCAGAATGCCGGAGGTGACGGCCATCATTGCGGTCATGGCAATCAGATTGCGGGTCAACAGGTGCAATGCCACGGCCAAAAGGCTGAACAGGGTCCAGATTGCCAGATAGCCGGAGATGAACAGGACGAGCGTCGGCGTCGTTCTGGCGGGGCCGGCGATTTTGCGGTTCAGGGCGTGAAAAATCAGGATGGCGGGAACGGCCGAGGGCAGCATCATTGCCAGCATCATGCTCGACCACATGGCAAACAGCAGGATCGTGGCGCCAATGCCGAAGGATGCGCGGGCCGGGTCCATCAGGGCGGAGCCGCTGGCCAGCGTGGCCCAGAGGCCGATGCCAGCGGCAGCGGCGAGGAGCAGCGCCACGATGGGCCGGTCGTCGCGGGCGGCGCGTTCGAAGAAACCGCTGGTCTTCACCGCACGAGTCCATGCCCGGTCAGGTGCAGCATGGCCAGATGGGCGTGGGCTCCCTCGGTGTTGAGGGTGATCAGGCCCTGGGTGCTGGCGCTGCCGCTGGCGCATTCGGCTTCGGAAAATTCGAAACCGTGGCGGAGCGAAATTTTGGCGTGATGCGGCGTCCCGGTGACCGGATTGCGGATGGCGGTGGTATGCGCTTCCACCACGCCGGGGACGCGGAAATGGCCCTCGCAGGATTCGATGTCGGCTTCGAATTCGATCGGCAGGAACAACGGCGGGTGGATTGTGTCGGCCATGGCAGCGAAAACGTCGAAAAAGGTGGTTCCCGGCACGCTGTCGCGACCGGACATGATATTGAGCAGGGCCTGGCGCTGGGCGGCGTCGGCGCTGTCGTCGATGATGCGCTGGATGCTGCCATGGCCGAGGTGGATGGGACCCGGCCAGGCGGCGAGCGTCGCCCAGCGCAGGCCGTCGAGGGCAACACTGCCGTAATGGCCCGCGATGATCTGCATGGCGCCGATGGCGGTGCACCAGCCGCCGTTCGGCAGGGCGTTGAACTGGCAGGGGCAGCCGTAATCGCAATTGCAGGTGACGATTTCGGGGCCGCGGATCATCCAGTCGGTACGGGTCAATTCCGGTTCTCCGAGATCGCCGGTTTCATGAAAATTCAGTGGACGACGCCCTGGCCGGTCAGATGCAGGCGGGCCAGATGGGCATGGCGACTGTCGAAGTCGAGCTTGATCGGTCCGGCGGACTTGGTCGTGCCACTGGCGAATTCCGCTTCCGAAAATTCATCCCCGGCACGAAGCGAGATTTTGGCATGATGCGCGTCGCCGGTGACCGGGTTGCGGATCGCCTCGGTGCGCGATTCGACGACACCGGGGACGCTGAGATGCCCTTCGCAGCTCTGCATATCGGCATCAAAGTCGATCTTTTTGAACAATGGCGGATGCATTTTGTCGCACATGGCGACAAAGATATGGAAGAATGTCGCCCCGGGCACGGTATCCTGACCCGACATGATCCTGAGCAGCGCACCGCGTTGATCCTCGCTGGCGCGTTCATCGACAATCGGCTGGATCTCGCCGTGGCCCATGTGGATCGGGCCGGGCCAGGCGACAGTGATGGCCCAGTTGAGTCCGTCGAGGTTCACTTTCCCATGATGGCCTTTGTCGATATGCATGCCGAACGCAGCGCGGCAATAGCCTTCGGTGGGCAGGGCATTGAACTGGCAGGGGCAGCCAAAGGCGCAGCTGCAGGTCATGATTTCGGGGCCTGTGATCATCCAATCTGTCATACTCATGTCATTCTCCTGAAAAATGCGGCAGAAAATGTGGTCTAACGCAGAACGCCACCACCCGTCTGCCTGAGGCGGTTGAACTGGCCGTAGGAATCTATGTTTTCAAAGCCGAATGCGCCGTCAAATTTTGCGGTGCCGCTGCCAATTTCGGCGATGTCAAACTCGACGCCGCCCGGAATGTCGATGCGGACCCGGTGTTCGCCGCCGGTGGCCGGGCTGATGATCGGGCGGCCTTGCGAGGTGTGAATGCCGGGGATGGCGGCGGTGGCGCGGCGGGCTTCGATGTCAACTTCCAGCGTGATCGGCGCGAATTTGACCGGGTGATGGGTGTCGCTCATCTTTGCGTAAACCGACCAATGGTTGGCGAATTCTTCGGTTTCACCGCCGTGCAGGATCGTGGTCAAGGCGGCGCGTTGCGCCGGGTCCGCGGTTTCGTCGATGATGACCTGCATCTGGCCCTTGCCTTCAAAGACCGGGCCGGGCCAGGAATAGAATACGGCGGCTTTCAATCCGGTCAGGCTGAGACCGCCGAAATGGCCGTTGTCTATCTGGAAAACCTCAAAACCGTGGCAATTGCCGTGCGTTGGCAGGCTTTCGAACTGGCAGGGGCAGCCGTAGTCGCAGTTGCAGTTGCCAAAAGAGTCGCCTTCAATCAGCCAGTCGATATGTGCCATCGCAGCCCCCCGTTTGGCGATATTTTCCCAGTGTATAGCGCATTTTGGCGCGGGAGTCATTTTTGGTTTTGCCCGGGCCTGCGGTAGTATAGGAGATGGCAACGGCTCGGCTAGGATTCTGGCGGGGCCGTTCGCTTGTCGAAAGGGGTAAGCATGGCCAATGTCGCAGTTGTCGGGGCCCAATGGGGTGATGAGGGCAAGGGCAAGATCGTCGACTGGCTGAGCGAGCGCGCCGATGTGATCGTGCGGTTCCAGGGCGGGCACAACGCCGGGCACACGCTGGTGATCGACGGCAAGGTCTACAAGCTGTCGCTGCTGCCCTCGGGCATCGTGCGGCCGGGCAAGCTGAGCGTGATCGGCAACGGCGTGGTGCTGGACCCTTGGGCTTTTGTCGCCGAGATCGACAAATTGCGCGGGCAGGGCGTGGCGATTTCGCCGGAAAACCTGATATTGGCCGAGAACACGCCCTTGATCCTGCCGCTGCACGGCGAGATCGACCGGGCCCGCGAGCAGAGCAATGCGGTGGCGAAAATCGGCACCACCGGGCGCGGGATCGGACCGGCCTATGAGGACAAGGTCGGACGACGGGCGATACGGGTCGCCGATCTGGCCGATGACGAGACGCTGGAATTGCGGCTCGACCGGTTGCTCGTCCATCACGACGCGCTGCGGCGTGGTTTGGGGATGGTCGAGATTGATCGGACGGCGCTGAAAGCGGCATTGGTCGCGATTGCGCCGAAGGTTTTGCCTTATGCGGCGCCGGTCTGGCGAATGCTGGCGGAAAAGCGCAGGGCCGGAGCGCGGATTCTGTTCGAGGGTGCCCAGGGTGCCTTGCTGGACGTCGATTTCGGAACCTATCCGTTCGTAACCTCGTCCAACACGATTGCAGGCATGGCGGCGGCCGGGTCGGGGATGGGGCCGGGGGCGATCGGCTTTGTTTTGGGGATCGTGAAGGCCTATACGACGCGGGTTGGCGAGGGGCCATTTCCGGCGGAATTGATGGATGCCGACGGTGAACGATTGGGTGAACGCGGGCGCGAGTTTGGCACGGTGACCGGGCGCAAGCGGCGCTGCGGCTGGTTTGACGCGGTGCTGGTGCGGCAGACCTGTACGACGAGCGGCGTGGCCGGGATCGCGCTGACCAAGCTCGATGTCCTGGACGGGTTTGAGGAATTGAAGATCTGCGTCGCCTACAAGCTGGACGGGAAAGTGATCGACTATCTGCCGACGGCAGCGGCGTTGCAGGCCCGGGTCGAGCCGGTCTACGAGACCCTGCCGGGCTGGCGCCAGACCACAGCGGGGGCGCGGTCCTGGGCGGCGCTGCCGGCCGAGGCGATCAAATATGTCCGCCGGGTCGAGGAGTTGATCGGCTGCCCGGTGGCGATGCTTTCGACCTCGCCCGAACGGGAAGATACGATTCTGGTCACCGATCCGTTTGCCGATTGATGGGGCTGTCGCATAAACGCAGGCGGTTGCTGGCGCTGCTGGTGCTGGTGGTCGGACTGCCGGCCTATATCGTGCTGGCGGTCAGTGTGCTGAACTGGATCGGGCGGCCGCCGTTCTGGGTGGAGCTCGGCGTTTATGTGCTGCTGGGCGTGCTCTGGGGGCTGCCGCTGAAGTTCTTGTTCAAGGGGATCGGCAAGGCGGATTCGGGGGATCAGCCGCCATCGGGTGAATAGGCGGTGATCGGCATCCTCCGCCGACGGAATTGATTCCGGATCACATTCGTGTTACGTGACCGGTCATGGCTCCGCCCTTCGCGGCTCCTTGGAATACCGGCCCGAACCGCATCAGGGGTTCATCATCATGGCAGGCGACAGCTCTGAGGCCAATGTCCGGACCATTCCGAACAGCGTGACGGTGCTGTGGGCGGTGATTGCGACTGGTGCTTCGTTGCTGGGTGACTGGCTTAGCATTTCTCCGTCACCGGCTTTGCCGGTGCTCGCCTTACTTGCCGTCCTACTGTGTCAGGTCATGGTGCTTCGCCGGTACGTGCCGCGTGCGGTTTGGTGGCTGTTGGCCGCTCCGCTGGCGTTGGTGGTCGGCGCGATGGTCGGCGGTCTGACCGGAGGCTGGGTGCAGGACCTGGGAGATGGCGTAGAGTTCAGCCGGCCTGGCCTGGCACCCATAACCGAAGGCAGAAGCCTGGCGGTGCTGGTGGCGTCCGCGCTGGTGGCGGGTGCCATTATGGGTCTCTTCCTGGGGGCTATCACCTGGCTGGTGCTGCGGCGGGGCGCCGGCGCTCCCGCCATCTGGATCGTCTCGAACATCCTCGCGGCAGGCGGCGCATTCGGCATTTCCTGGCTTGGCGGGCCGGCGGGGTCCGTGGTCAGTGCGCTGTGGTTCGGAATTGTGCAGGCGCTGGGCCTGGTGGCCTGCCTGAGGCGCGGGGGCCAGACATCTCCGCCAAATGTTGCCGCGGCTGCTGGGGCGAAAAAGGGCATCTGGCGGCGCGCGCCGGGACTCGTCCTCGCCGCGATTGTTGTTGTCCCCCTCACAGTTTGGTTCGTAATAGGCCAACTAACTTCGGGCTTGCCCGAAATGAAGTGCCAAGGCTCCGACGCGCTTGAAATCGTGGCCGGTTGTTCCGCAATGATCGACGCACCGATGAACGCCTCCGGCGCGCCGCTCCCGCAGCATCTGGCGGAGATTCATGTCAATCGTGGTGTCGGATACGAAATGCTGGGACGGTTCGAGAAGTCGCTTGCCGATCTCGAAACCGCCATCCGGCTGGATCCGGCACTGCCGCGCGCCCATGCCGAAAAAGCTGTGACACTGTGGAGAATGGAGCGTTATTCCGAGGCGATCATGGCCTTGGACAAGGCCATTGAACTGCGTCCCGACTATACCTTTGCACTCGCCAGGCGAGGCGATTTTCATTTCCGCCAAGGGAGCTATCAGATGGCGCTGGCTGACATCACCGAATACCTGAAGCTTCGGCCCTGGGAAGTCGACGCCCTTCACATGCGTGGCATGGCGTGGCTGGGGCTGAATGAAGAGGAGAAGGCAGTCGCAGATTTTCGCGAGGTAATGCGAATTGATGCCGATTATGGGCCGACCCGGAAGCAACTGGAAGGCATGGGCCTGACGCCGTGAACGGCGACAAGGAGGACACCGGCTGCCCGGTGGCGCTGTTGTCGACCTCGCCCGAGCGTGACGACACCATCCTGGTCACCGATCCGTTCGCCGACTGATGGGGCTGTCGTATAAACGCAGGCGGTTGCTGGCGCTGCTGGTGCTGGTGGCGGGACTGCCGGCCTATATCATCGCGGTGGTCAGCGTGCTGAGCTGGATCGGACGACCGGCGTTCTGGGTCGAGCTTGCGGTCTATGTGGTTTTGGGCGTGCTTTGGGTGCTGCCGCTGAAGTTCTTGTTCACGGGGATCGGCAAGGCAGATCCTCGGGATGGCGGCTGAGGTTGCGGTGGTGCACATGAATGCGTGCCGAAAGCCGGTGCAGGAATCAAAGGCACGCGATGCTTGACGGGTTGATACGGCGGCGGATTGATCCGGCACTGAACCGGATCAGCCGGATGCTGGCGCAAGCCGGCGTGTCGGCAAACATGGTGACACTGGCGGGTGGCGCGCTTGGGCTCGCCGCCGGGGCGGCGATTGGCTTGCACGCCTATCTGACCGGGGCCACGCTGATTCTGCTCAGTCGCTTGTGCGACGGGCTGGATGGGTCAATTGCCAAAATCAGGGGCAAGACCGACTTTGGCGGCTTTCTCGATATTGAGCTGGACATGGTGTTTTACGGGGCGATTCCGGTTGGATTTGCCATTGCCAACCCCGCCGACAACGCCGTTCCGACCGTGGTCTTGTTGTTCGTCTTTTACATCAACGCGGCGACGTTCCTTGCCTTCGCCATCATGGCGGAAAAACGGGCGATGCCGTCGAATGTCCGAGGCGAGAAGTCGCTGCATTACACGACCGGGCTGATCGAGGCGAGCGAGACGATTGTTGTTTACCTGGTCGCTTGTCTGGTGCCCGATTGGTATGCGTTTTTGGCGTGGATATTCAGTGCCGCGCTTGGAATAACTGCACTTGGGCGCGCGTTGCAGGCGCGGCGGGTGTTTTGAAGCATTTTCGGCAGAGTGGTGCGTGCGAGCACGCACCCTAAGCCGAAATTTTCACTTCGTAGTTGAATTTCGCCGAATGCGAGATAGCGAATTTGCCGTCTTCGACCCGCAGGATCGAGCCGTTGCGCAGCAGTTTGCCGAAGGACTTGATCCGGGCTTCCTGGGTGTAGGAGCGTTCGTTGGAAAGTTCGTCCACCATGTTCAGGATCGAGGCGCGGCTGAAACGCGGCTGGCCCGAGACGATGGTGACATAGGCGGCCGAGGCCTCCAGCAGTTCGGGCAACGACGCCGCGCCGACCTTGCGGGCGAAATTGTCGAGCGTCAGCGACAGATCGTCGGCAGGCATGGCTTCGTCCATGTCCTCGGACCTGGAAACGGCCCGTTCCACCAGCGCGGCTGCCGCATCGGGGTTGGCACGACGGGTTTCGACATCGTAGTCGAAATCGGCGGCTTCGGGCCTTGAGCGAACGATCTGACGACGCTGTTCGGCAACCGGTTCCTCTGATTGTTCCGCCGTATCAAATATTGCCTCGGCACCGCTGACGATCATCAGGGCCGGGCCAAGCACCAAAAGCGGCATCGGGGCGCGAACGATTTCTGCCGGGGTTTCGTCGTCGGCAGCGACCGCGACCGGATGCCAGTCGAATTCTGCCGGAACCTGCGGCGTGACGGCGGCATCGTCGGCGGGCGACAGCAATCGGTCGCTTGCCACTGCGCTGGTCTCGACCGTCAATGCGGCGGCCTGTTCCCGGTCGTCAAGCGCAATCGCCGCCCTGGTTTCGTCGGCGACTGCATCGGCGGTGACGGCCATCACTTCAGCGGTTTCGGGATCGGCCTCGACGATGGCGACGTCGGGCGCGGCCATTGCCGCACCGGCAGGTTCGAAAGCCATGGCGGCGGGCATTTCCGCGATTTCTGCGGCCATGGCGACGCCTTCGGACGCTGTCTGCGGGTCGGCTGACGGGGCGCTGGTGGATTCGGTGGCGGATTCGGTGACCGCCGGCATCAGCAGCGTTTCGTCACCAAGGTCTGGTCCGGACCCGGCGTCTTCCAGCGCAAGTTCGGTGTCGGCGGGTCGGTCGAAACCGGCGACAAGATCGTCGTCGGCAACGGCTGCGACCTGAGATTCGGCGGTATCGGCGCTCAATTCGCCGACGGGCGCGACCGCGACCGGCGCCGGATCGGCGGCAGGCACCGGTGCCGATCCGGAGTCACTTTCGGCGGCGGCGTCAATTTCGGATTCGGACGGGGCGACTTGTTCGTCGATGGCGTCGGCCGGTGCCTGTTCATCGGCCTGGTCTGGTGCGGCCGGTTCAGTCTGTTCAACCGGCAAAATGCCAAAACCAATCATTTCGATGGCGGGCGCCGGTTCGGCCTCGGTCTCGCCGACGGTCTTTTCCGGCTCCGGCTCCATGAACTCGGCGACAAAGGCCTGGTCGGGAAGCGCTTCGGATGGGGCCCCATCGTCAAAGCGCGACGTTTCCATCTGTTCTTGCAGCGAGTCTTTGATCCGAAGCATCGGATTGCCCGGCGCAAGGGTTTCGTCGGTTCCCGAGCGCAAGCGAGCGGCACTCAGCAGGCGTTCGAGGGCGCGCTCCTCGCGATCATACTCATCGGTCTCGTCAGCGGGCCGGGCGGCAAAAAACGTCGGCTGATCGATGGTACCAGCGAATGTCGCCGAGGCAGGCATATCGGCGGCACCGCCGCTAAATTCAGGCGTTTCGAACATTTCGACGGTGCCAACTGCCGCGTCGGCAAAATCGGGCATTGTCGTGTCTTCGCGCGGCACCAAGGTCAGGTTGGCGGCTTTGGCGGGCGCCATTTCGGCGACCGTTTCGGGCATCGTCTGGAACGTCTGGCGCAGGATCACGCCGTTTTCCTGGGTCTCGACCTCGACGCCGTGATTCGTGCCGCGCTGGGCGAGGTTGCGCAGATAGTCAGCATCGGGACGTTCGGGATGGGCGCCAAATGAAGGATCGCGGTCGGCCAGGCTCTGGAAATAATCCACGACCATTTTCATTACCGGGAACGGTTCGTCGAATCCTTCCAGCGTGCAGGAAAACGCGCCATAGGACACCGTCAGTTTTTTCACAGCTTCCGCCATATCAGCTCCTTCTCGCGCGATAAGCAACGCCGCGATAACCAAGGTCAGAAACGCCAATGTCCGGTACCGTTGCCAGCTTGACCTTCGCGGCGCGGGGCGCGATGACCTGACAATGACCAGAATACTCTACAGGTTCCATTCAACAATCACTCTTGTGGGCGCGGGGCCCGTTCGTCCGTCACTTTTGCAATCGGCACTGGCGCTAGCCCCGATCGCCATTGCTGCGGATGGCGGCGCCGAAACGCTTGTCACCCTCGGCCGGCCGATCCACGCAATCATCGGCGACCTGGATTCCATAGATATTACTGAAAATTGGCTTAATTCGGGCGTCAAAATTCACCGGATCGATGAGCAGGAAACGACGGATTTCGAAAAATGCCTGTATTCGATCGACGCGCCGTTATTTTTGGGACTGGGGTTTCTTGGCGGTCTGACCGATCACGCGCTGGCAGCGTTGAATGCCCTGATGGTCTATGAAAACAAAAGGATTATCCTGCTGGGCGAGGAGGATCTGACGTTTCTTGCCCCACGCGAACTGTTGGTGAACCTGCCGGTCGGGACGCGGGTGTCGCTGTTCCCGCTGGCAGAAACTACCGGTGTTTCGTCGATCGGACTGCGCTGGAATGTGGCGGGATTGCGGATGTCGCCGGACGGGCGGATCGGAACGTCCAACCAGGTGACTGAGTCGCCGGTGCGGCTTGAATTTGATCGGCGCGGGATTCTGGTGACCCTGCCTATAGCTCAGTTACCGGCAGCGATGGCGGCCTTGCAGCGCTAATTTGCTCGCGCCAGAGAACGAACAGGCCCGAAGCAATGATGATGGCGACGCCGAGAAACGTCAGCCTGTCCGGGAAGTCGGCAAAAACGAGCCAGCCCAGACCGGTGGCCGAGACGATTTCCAGATAACCCAGCGGCGCCAGCACTGTGGCGGGTGTCCAGGTGAAAGCATAGGAAATGAAAACATGGGCGATGGTGGCGGCAACGCCGGTGCCCAGCAGGTAGAGGGTGAAGCGCAGGTCGGGGATGATTGGATCGAGGACGGCGTTGCCGGTGGCGTTCATCAGCCACAATACCGGCAGGATATAGGTCAGTGCCGCCAGTCCGGTATAGGCTTGCAGGGTGATCGGATCGCCGCGACCGGCCATCCGCCGGGTCAGAATGACGTAGATTGCGAAGCAAAACGCGGTGCCGAGCGGCAGGGTCGCGACCCAGCCAAAAGTGGCAAAGCTGGGTTTGATGACCAGCAGCGCACCCAAAAAGCCGATGCAGCAAGCCAGGATCCGACGCCAGCCGATCGTTTCGCCCAATAGGTAACCGCCGAGCGCCGTCAGGATGAAAGGCTCGACAAAGAAGACGGCGATGGCGTCGGCGACCGGCATGTATTTGACCGCGCCGAAGAATGACAGCGTGGCAGCGAGGATCAGTGCGCCGCGGACAAGGTGCAGGACGATTTCGCTGCGTTTTGGCCGGTGCAGATTTCCGAGCAGGAGCACGATCGGCAACAGCAGCAGCGTTTGCACCAGAAACCGCGAGGCGGCAACCTGACCGACCGGCACGCTTTGGGCCGCCAGCTTGGCAAAAACATCAATGACCGGACCGAAGGCAGCAAAGCCGAGCATCATCAGGATGCCGTTGAGCGGGGTTGGTTTCATGGGCGCGGGGTTAGCAGGTGGGGGCAGTGGGGGGAAGGGGTGGGACGGTGTTCTGAACGGAAGCAGAAAACGCTCCGGGGGAGCGTTTTCCCGTTCAGCCGCCACGGTGCGGAGCAGCGTGGCCACGAGCGGAACGAGAGGGCAGCGCCTGCCTGGGCTGGCGCATCGCGCCTGCGTCGTGCCGGCGGCACGCGTTCCGCGTGACGGGCAGGCAGGCGCGGCCCGTGACGCTTTGGCGTCCCGCGCGGTGCGAGGGGAAGCGCCACGGCCAGCGGGGTCGATGGACCCCGCTGGAGTAGCGCCGTCAACAATTCGGCACATTGACCGCCAGGCCGCCGAGCGAGGTTTCCTTGTAGCGGTGGTCCATGTCGCGGCCGGTCTGGCGCATGGTCTCGATACAGGCGTCGAGCGAGACCAGATGCTGGCCGTCGCCGCGTAGGGCCAATGATGCGGCGGAGACGGCTTTGATGGCGCCAAGGCCGTTGCGTTCGATGCAAGGGGCCTGAACCAGACCGGCGATGGGGTCGCAGGTCATGCCGAGGTGGTGTTCGAGGGCGATTTCGGCGGCGTTTTCGACCTGTTCCGGGGTGCCACCGAGAATGGCGCACAGGCCGGCGGCGGCCATGGCGGCGGCGGAGCCGACTTCACCCTGGCAACCGACTTCGGCCCCGGAAATGGAGGCGTTGGTTTTGAGCAGGCCACCGATGGCCGAGGCGGTGAGCAGGAAATCGGCGATCTGGTGGCGCGATGCGCCGGGAACGTGGTCGAGGTAGTAGCGGATCGTGGCGGGGACGACGCCAGC